>JAGOBN010000768.1 GCA_017999235.1 Anaerolineales bacterium
GGCCAGTACATGGTGGAGACGGCGGCCCGCGCCATCCTGGACGCCGACGCGATCTTGTTTATTGTGGATGCCAGCACGCCGCCCGGCCCGGACGATGAGCGCTGCGCCGAGAAGATCCGCAATCGGCCCGGCGTGGCGCCCGTGATCCTGGCGCTCAACAAAAGCGACCGACTCAAGCCCGCGGATGTGGTTCCATTTACGGACGCCTACCGCGCGCTGGTGCCGGACGCCAAGTGGATGCTGATCTCGGCCACGCGCGGCGATAATCTGCCGGATCTGCTGGCGCTGCTGGTGGCGGCCCTGCCGGAAGGGCCGGCGCTGTACCCCGAAGACGACCTGACCCAGACCCATCTGCGCGACCTGGCCGGCGAACTGATCCGCGAGGCGGCCCTGCACGCGCTGGAGCAGGAGGTCCCGCATGGGATCGCGGTGGAGATCGAGTCCTTCGACGAGAGCCGCGCCGATCTGGTGCGGATTACGGCCAACGTGCTGGTGGAGCGCGAGTCGCACAAACCCATCGTCATCGGCAAGGGCGCGGCCAAGCTCAAGGAGATTGGGTCGCGGGCGCGCCAGGAGATCGAGACCCTGCTGGGCCACAAGGTCTATTTGGAGCTGACGGTTAAGGTTCGCAAGGATTGGCGCCACGACGAGCGGGAAGTGCGCCGGCTCGGGTATCGCACGGAAAAATAAGCCCCTACGAGGCGTGCATGACCAAAGAACTGGATCTGCCTTTCGCGGCGCGGTATGGCTCGGACGAGATGCGCGCCCTGTGGTCGGATGACCACAAGCGCGTCCTGTGGCGCCGGATCTGGGTGGCGCTGGCCGAGGCCCAAGCCGAGGCCGGCCTGGTGACGCCGGAACAGGCGCACGACTTGCGCGCCCACGCCGCCAAGCTTAACACGCGCCGCGCGCTGGAAATCGAGAAGGAGATCGGCCATGATGTGATGGCCGAAGTGCGCGCCTTCGCCGAGCAGTGTCCGGTGGGCGGCGGCGTGATCCACTGGGGCGCCACCAGCGCCGACATCACCGACAACGCCGACGTGCTGCGGCTGCGCGACGCCGCGCGCCTCCTGCGCGGCCGGCTGGCCGAACTGCTGGCCGCCTGCGCGGACCAGATCGCGCTGCACCGCACCTTAGGCTGCATGGCCTACACCCACCTGCAGCCGGCCGAGCCCACCACGCTCGGTTACCGGCTGGCCGGCTACGGCCAAGACTGGCTGGGCCACCTGGCCGGCCTGGACGTCCTGATCGCGGGCCTGCGCGGCAAGGGCCTGAAAGGGGCGGTGGGCACGCAGGCCGCCTATGGCGAACTGCTGGCCGGCACCGGCACCTCCCCGCAAGACCTGGAAGCGCGCGTGCTGGCCGCCTTGAATCTGCCGGCTTTTGCCATCGCCACGCAGACGTATCCGCGCGGCCAGGACTATCAGGCGCTGACCCTGTTCGCGGGCCTGGCCGCCGCGCTGCACAAGTTTGCGTTTGATCTGCGGATCCTGCAATCGGCCGGCTTTGGGGAGCTGGCCGAGCCGTTTGGCGATAAACAGGTCGGGTCGAGCGCCATGCCCTTCAAGCGCAACCCCATCCACGCGGAGAAGATCTGCTCGCTGGCGCGTTACGTGGCGGCCCTGCCGGCCGTGGCCTGGGACAACGCGGCCGAATCCTTGCTGGAGCGCACGCTGGATGATTCGGCCAACCGCCGGATTATGCTGCCGGAGGCGTGTCTGGCGATGGATGAGATGCTGATTACGGCGCTGAAGATTGTGCGCGGGCTGCGCGTCAACGCCGGCGTCTGCGCCGCCAACCTGGCCAAGTACGGGCCGTTTGCGGCCACCGAGCGGGTGCTGATGGCGCTGGTGCGGGCCGGCGCCGACCGGCAGAAGATGCACGAGCGCCTGCGCGATCACAGCCTGCGTGCGTGGGACGCGCTCGCCAAAGGCAAGCCCAATTCGCTGGCGGGCAGCCTGGCGGCCGACCCGGAATTCCTGCGCTATCTCCAGCCGGCGCGCTTGACCGAATTAATGGATGCCAGCCGCTATACCGGCACGGCCGCCGAGCGAGCGGAGGCGCTGGTAACGGAGATCCGCCAAGCGCTGGCCGGATGAGGCTATAGGCTTCAGCGCCGGAGGAGCGTCCACACTAGCAGCACGCCGGCCACGCCCCAGCCCCCCATCCCCAGCGCCGGCTGGCCGTTGAGATACAACGCCGTCCCGGCCGCCACGAAGCCCGTCACCATCACGCCGCCGCTCAGCCGGTCCAGCGCCACGGCGCCGGCCTCGCGCCGTTTCGGCCCCGCGCCGTTGAGGCGCGCCGGCGCGCTCAGCCCCCCGCGTTCGAGCTTTTCCAGCGCCCGGTCCAGCCGGCCCGGCACCGCCAGCAGCTTGCGCCCCACGTCCGTGAGCGTGTTGAGCCAATCGTCCAGCGTGCGCCGGTCCAATTCCTCTTCCATCAAATCCCGCGCAAAGGGCGTGAGCGCTGCGAAGAGGTTGAAATGGGGGTCCAGGGCCGTGCACATCCCGGAGAGGATCGAGACCGTGCGGCCGAGGTAGATCAGGTTTTCCGGCCCCTGGAAGGGCAGCCCAAAGCGCAAAGCCCGGAACTGGTGCATGAACGGCTCCACCTCGCGCACATCCGT
>JAGOBN010000770.1 GCA_017999235.1 Anaerolineales bacterium
CGGTGTTCACCGGCCTGGGCAGCTTCGGCCAGCTGGGCACCCAAGACATCGTCGGCGTGCTGGTGCTGGTGGCGCTCGGCATCGTCGGCAGCCTGGTGGGGTACGCGCTGTATGCCGGCATTGCGGCGGTGCTGGCGCGTTCCGTCTTCCAAGGGAAGACGGATTTCCAGGAGATGGCGCGCACGCTCGGCTTTGCCTACGCCTGGAACGCGGTGGGCATCCTCAGCATCATCCCGTGCGTCGGCCCGCTGATGGCCCTGGCCGGCAATGTGGCCGCGATTGTGGCCGGCGTGATCGCCCTGCGCGAATCCGCCGAGTTTGACACCACCAAGGCCGTCATCACGGCGCTCGTGGCCGGCGTGGTGGCCGGGTTCGCCACGTTCTGCGCCACCGCCGTCGTCGGCGCGCCGATTCTGGTGATGCTCGGCACCGCGGCCGGCGCCGGCCAGTAATCCGTCCGGGGGAACTGAGACCGCGCCGGCTGTCGGCGCGGTCTTTTTTGTTTCAGGTACAATCCCCGCGTCCACAAGGAGCCCTATGTCAGACGCAATCACGCCGGAATTGTTCGCCTACCTGGTGGAGCTGGCGGCCCTGGAGCTGGCGCCGGCGGAAGCCGACTATCTGCGCGGCCAGCTCAACAACCAGCTCAAAGCCATCGCCGAACTGGAGCGCATCGCCGTCCCGGAGGCGGTCCCCCCCGCCGCCCATGGCGTCACCTTTGACGCCGCGCTCCGGCCGGCCCTGCGCGCCGACACCCACCACCCCTCGGACGCGGCCGCGCTGATTTTGGCCCAGGCCCCCGAGACCGACGAGGGCTATTTTGTGGTGCCGGAAATTCCACACACCGACCTCCAATAAGGATGCCAAGCTCAAGGGACAAGGACCCGGCGCCCCCGCCGTGATCCCTGGTCCGTGAGCCTGAGCCCTTGGGCCCGCCCCTATGGAACTCTGCGATCTTCCCGCTCACGAACTTGTCGCCCAACTCAAAGCCGGCGCCGTCTCGGCCGTTGAGATCATCACCGCCACGCACCGGCGCATCGACCAGGTGGAAGGCCGCGCGCCCAGCACCGCGCCCTACACCCCGGACCCGGCGGACGCGGCCAAGGTCCACGCGTTTATCTCGCGCCAGCCGGAACGCGCGCTGGAACGCGCCCGCGCCATCGATGCTCAGTTGGCGCGCGGGGAGGATCCCGGCCCGCTGGCCGGCGTGCCGCTGAGCGTCAAGGACATCTTCTGCGTCGCCGGCACGGCTTCCACCGCGGCCAGCCGGATGCTGGAAAACTTCGTGGCGCCGTACACGGCCACGCCCGTCGAACGCTTGGAACAAGCCGGCGCCATTGTGATCGGCAAAGCCAACCTGGATGAATACGCCTACGGCTCCTCCAACGAGTCCTCCGCCTTCCAGCCGGCCCCGCGCAACCCGTGGGACCCGCGCCGCGTGCCGGGCGGCTCCTCGGGCGGCAGCGCCGCCAGCCTGGCGGCCGGCGAAGCCGCGCTCTCCATCGGCACCGATACCGCCGGCTCCATCCGCCAGCCGGCCGCCTTCTGCGGCGTGGTCGGCCTGAAGCCCACCTATGGCCGGGTCAGCCGCTATGGCTTGATCGCTTTCGGGTCCTCGCTGGACTGCCCCGGCCCGCTGGGACGCACCACCCGCGACGTGGCCCTGGCCCTCAACGCCATGGCCGGCGCCGATCCCCGCGACGCCACCGCCGCCAACGTGCCGGTGCCGGATTACACCGCCGCCCTGGCGGCCGGCGTCCAGGGCTTACGCATCGGCCTGAGCCCGGATTATTTCCGCCTGCGCTACCCGGACCCGCAGACCGGCGAGATCAAAGACGCGGCCCTGCCGGCCGAGATCGTGGCGGCCACACGCCGCGCCGCCGAGACGCTGGCCCAGGCCGGCGCCGAGATTGTGGAAGACGTGCCTCTGCCCAACACGGCCTACGGCATCCCCGCCTACTTCGTCATCTCGCGCGTCGAGGCCGCCTCCAATCTGCACCGCTTTGACGGCGTGAAGTACGGCCACCGCACCGCCGCCGCCACCGCCGATCTGCGCGACCTGTACCGCAAATCCCGGGGCGAGGCCTTCGGCGTCCAGCCCAAGCTGCGCATCCTGATGGGCATGTATGTCTCCGGCGCGCAGTACGCCAAGCAGTATTACCAGCAGGCCCTGCGCGTGCGGACGCTGATCCGGCGCGATTTTGACCAGATCTTTGACCCGGCCGGCCCCTACCGGCTGGACGCCCTGCTGACGCCCACCACCCCCACCACCGCCTTTGAGGTCGGCGCCGTGTACGGCGACTCGGTGCTGATGCAGTACGCGGACCTGCTGGCCGTCAACGCCGACCACGCCGGCCTGCCGGCCGTCTCGTTCCCGGGCGGTCTGGACCGCCTGGGCCTGCCCATCGGCCTGCAGCTGTTTGGCCGGGACTGGGACGAGGCCGGTCTCCTGCGGATCACGGCCGCTTACGAACACCTCACGGCCGGCGCGGCCTGACGGCACGCGCGGCCGGCGGTCCTGGCCGCCTGAGGGCCCGATGCTCATCGTCTATTACAAACAAGCCAGCCAGGACGCCCTGCAGGTTTTGCCGGAGGTCCGCCCGGACTGCTGGGTGCATGTGGT
>JAGOBN010000771.1 GCA_017999235.1 Anaerolineales bacterium
GGGTGGCGTTGTCGCTGGCCGCGCTCATGCTCGGCCTGCAGCACCTGGCCATGCCCTTCTTGTTCGATCTGCGCTTTATCACCTGGCGCGCGCTGATGTATCTCCCCTTCGCCCTGGTGACGGGCCTCCTGCTGCGCTGGCGTCCGCGTCTGCTGCCCTACTTCGCCATCGTCCACACGCTGATGAACTTGTCGCTCGCCGCGATGTTCCTGCCCGAGGCATATTGAGGCGAGCTGCATAGTTTTGTATTCCTGATGAGTACGCTGAGCCGTGAAAGGAGATTCGCCGGTGAAAAATACCCTCATCCTCGCCCCCCTGTTCATCGTCGCGGCCCTGGCGTGTGGCCGGCCGCTGACGCCAACAACCCCCGCCGAAATTCCGGCCTCCGCCACCCCCATCTCCGCGACGGAAGCCCCCACTGCGCCGTCCACGGAAGCGCTGCCCATCGCGCCGCCCACCGCGCTGCCGGCGTCCTTCCAAGGGACGGCGGTTTCGTTCGGGACGGTGAGCCTCGTCTTGCCGCCGGCGTTGGCCATTGGCGTGCGGGGCCACGAGTTTGCGCGCGTGGCTGGAGATGATGCCGCCTGGTGGCAAAAGACCCCGGGCCACATCCAACTTGACCTGGAAGGGTATCTTCTGCAACACAAATCTCACCAGCCGCAGATATTCGTTTACCCGGCGCAAGCGTACGCCGAGCTGGTTCCCGCCGCCTTCGAAAGCCTCCGGCGTTTGGACAACCTGCTGTACGGCCCGAGCGCGCCGCTCGGCCTCGAGCAACTCCCGGCCGCGCCGTTTTTCAACGACGTACAAGCCTTTGCCGCCAATATCCAGGTGATCGCATTCCAGAATGGCTCGGGCGCGCGCTTCCTGACCCAATCAGCCCAGTATGCTGCTCCGGCCAACAACCATGAGTTGTTCTATCACTTTGAAGGGGTGACCCGTGACGGGGCCGATTACATCATAGCGATCTTTCCCATCACGGCCCCGGTGCTGGCCGAGACCAGCGCCGGCGGAGCCGTCCTACCCCCTGGCGGGATCCCTTATCCTGACATCACCGATCCCGGCGCCGATTGGCCGGGCTACTACAGCGCCGTCACCGCCCTGCTAAACACGACATCGCCAGCAGCGTTTGTCCCGCCGATCAGCCAGCTGGATTTGTTGATCCAGTCTCTGCGGATTACCCCGTAATGCGCCATTCAGTTGCGCGAAAGGCGAGGCGCATTGGGCCTATGGCGGCGTCTATCATATTGACAGGTGCCCCACAGTTGATGAGGGGGTGACCTTATGCCAAGAGTGTTTTGAGGCAGGCCAGGCCACCGGGCCTGGAAAGCAGGTTTTAGGCAAGAAGCGGCGGGGCGACAGAAATGGTAATACGCGCGCCGGGTAGCTGCTGAAGGCCGGCGCGCTGACGGGTGAGGATCGGCGCGGGTAACCCGGCCCGTCAGCGTTCTTTTGAATTGCAAACTACCGACAAGGGAAGCCAGCGGTCATGGGTAGGCCATCGGCGGCGTATCCGTTGGCGGCATCGGCGTGCCGTCCCCCCAGTACAGCCATCCCGCGCAGATCTCGCCGTAATCGGTTTGGATATATCCAACGCACTCGTAGCGAGCGTCCGGAGTGGCCGTGAGAAGCGTGATCAACGGCGGGCTGGGGAGCGGGCTGGGCGCGTCGCCAAGCCAGAACACGCGCGCCGGCGTGGCGGCGGCTTCCGCCGGGCCGGGATAGCCGAGGGGGCTCAGGGCCGGCGCGGTCATGGTGGCAACCATTAGGGCGATAGCGATCAATATAGTTCTTAGCATGGTTATCGGCTGAAGCTAATCCGCGCCAAACAACAACCCGATCGCCGGCGACGCTGGTCGCACTCGCGTACGGCGCGGCGGCCGTTGGCGCAGCCCTGCTTAGGCGCGGGCGTTGACGGGCTGATGCGTAAGCTGCCGCACCGTGCGCCGCAGCCCGTCAAAATCCAGCGGCTTAGGCAGATAAGCATCACTCTCCGCCACAAACTCGGCACAACGGGAGTGGTGGGCTAACATGCCGGTGATAGCCACAATGGGCACGGCCCTGACCGCCGGCGACCGCCGCAGCTCCAGCAGCACCGCCAGCCCATCCAGGCTGGGGAGATCGAAATCCAAGAAGATTAAATCCGGCCGCTCCTGGAGGGCCATGGCCAGGCCTTGCGACCCATCCCGGGCTGACAAGATGACGAATTGATTCGCCGAGGCCAGACACAGCATCACAATCTTGGGCACAAAGTGATCGTCATCAATTACTAGGATTTTGCGGGACACGCTTGACTCCGTTCGAGCACGGCAGCGCTGCCTCACTGTCGCCAGCCCGCCGAGCGCCGGGTACGGAGCGAACGCGCGTGTGGGAGCACGGGTCAGTTCGCTCCGTACCCGCTCGGCCGGCTATTGGATCGCACGCCTCTGAACGCCCTCGGCAACCTCCGCCCTCGCGGCTGGCCTAGGCCTGGCGCGGTCGCACCCTTACAAATTCACCACACCCAGGAGCTGTAAGACGACCAGGATAATGGCAATGACGATCAGGATATGGACGGCATTGCCCATTTTGGGAAATCGGGGGCTGATTGAACCGCCGAGAAAGCCGAGCAGCCACAAGACT
>JAGOBN010000772.1 GCA_017999235.1 Anaerolineales bacterium
GTGGGCGTTTTTGTGGAAACACCCAAGATCATGCTCGCGCCCGGCGCCAGCGGCACGGCCACCGTGACGCTCTTCAACGAAGGCCAGCACGACGACCACTTTATCCTCAGCCTGTCCGGGCCGCCGACGAGCTGGTGCGCGGTGCCGGGGCCCCATCACCTGCGGGCCGGCGCGTCCAGCGTCCTGCGCCTGCTCTTTCACCCGCCGTCCGCGCCCACCACGCGGGCCGGCGCCTATCCCGTCACCGTGCGGGTCGCCAGCCAGCTGCAGCCGGAGCAAGTCGTAGAGGCCCAGCTCACGCTCGTGGTCACGGCCTTCGCGGATTTCACCAGCGCGCTCAAGCCGCCGGCCATCGCCGCCGGCGCGCCCGCCGCCATCACCTTGGTGAACGCCGGCAACACCCCGGCCACGTTCAGCCTGCGCTGGGACTCGGATGACGATTTGGTTTTTCAGCCGCCCACGGCCGAAGTCACACTAGCTGAGGCCGAAACCGCGGCGGTGGAGTTCACGGCCGATCTGCAGCACGCGCGCTGGATCGGCGGCGCGCGCCGGCATCCGTATCGCGCCCACATCACCGCCGCTTCCGGGCTCGCGCAAACCCACGCCGGCGTGGTGGTCACCACCGGTCTGCTGCCGCTGTGGATCCTGGGGCTGGTGATCCTGGCGCTGGTGATCGTCGGCGCATTACTGGTTAACAACCTGGGGCCGTTGACCCCGGCCGCCGGCCCCGGCGCGGCCTCGCTTGGCGCGGTCACGCAAGCCGCGGCCACTTTGCGCGCGCGCGCCGCCGCCACCGGCACCGCGCTCTGGCTGGCCGGCGACACGGACCGCGACGGCCTGCCCAATCAGGCCGAACTGACCGCCAACACGCTGCTGGATAAATTCGACACGGACGAAGACGGGCTCAGCGACGGCGAGGAAATCGCGCGCGGGACCTCGCCTCTGAAACCGGACACCGACGGCGACGGCCTGCCGGATGGCGAAGACCTCCGCCGCGGCCTGGATCCGCTGCAAGCCGACAGCGACGGCGACCAGACGCCGGACGCGGCCGACGCCGTGTTTGGGCCGCCCAACACCCCCACGGTGGAGGTGACCGTGACTCCGGCCGTGATCGCCTTGACGGCCCTCAGCCCCAACACCCTGGCGGCCGGCGGCGGCGCGTTCACGCTCACCCTCACCGGCGCCAACTTCACTCCCGGCCTGGTGGCGCGCTGGAACGGCGCGGACCGACCGACCGCGTTCGTCAACGCCGGCCTGCTGACAGCCGCGATCCCGGCCGAAGACGTGCTGCAAGCCGGCCCCATCAACGTCACCGTCTACAGCCCCACCCTCGGGTCCGTGGTGGCCGGCCCGCTGGCGGTCTCCATCCAAAACCCCCTGCCCACGCTTAACGCCGGCGGCCTGGTCCCGGCCACGGCGTTGGCGGGCGGCCAGGCCTTCACGCTGGTGGTGAACGGCGCCAACTTCGTCGCCGGGTCGGTGGTGCGCTGGAACGGCGCGGACCGCATCACGGCCTTCACCAATCGCGGGCAGCTCGTGGCCTTCATCAACGCCGCTGACCTGGCTCAGGCGCGCACCGTGGATGTGGTGGTCTTCAACCCCGGCCCGGGCGGCGGCCTGTCCAACGCGCAATCCTTCGTGGTGGGCAACCCGGCGCCGGCCCTGGCGGCCCTGACTCCCAGCGCCGGCCTGGTGAGCGGCGCGCCCTTCACGGTCACGGTGACGGGGACCAACTTTGTCCCCGGCGCGGTGGCACGCTGGAACGGCGCGGATCGGCCGACCACGTTGGTCACCCCGAGCCGGCTGGAGGTGATGCTCCTGGCCGGTGATCTGGCTGTGGCCGGCCCGGCCAACCTGAGCGTGGCCAATCCCGCCCCCGGCGGCGGCGTCTCCAACAGCCTGCCCTTCCCGGTCAATTACCCCGCGCCGGCCATTACCGCTTCCAATCCGCTGACCGCCACGGCGGGCGGGCCGGCCGTCACGCTCGTCATCACCGGGACCGGTTTTGTGACCGGCATTTCCACTGTCACCTGGAACGGCGCCCTGCGGCCGACCACCGTGATCAGCAGTACGCAGCTGACCGCGCCCTTAACGGCCGGCGATCTGGCCGCGGCCGGCCTTGTCACGATCGCCATCTTCAACCCGACGCCCGGCGGCGGCTTGAGCCAAACCCTGCCGTTCACGATCACCCTCGCCCCATAGCGCGCTGGGACCGGGGCCGCGGAGACACTGAGACCCAGAGAGAGACTCTGCGCCGCAGTGTCTCCGCGGCCAATCTGCCCAGCGGATCGAGCCGGCCGCGCCCGCCCAAAAATCAACCTTCCCGTTATACTCCGGCCATGCCTCTGCCTGTCGGCAAACTCCCGCCGGATCTGCTGGCCCGCGTGCTGGCCCAGGCGCCGGTGACTGACCCGCGCGTGCTGGTGCGCGCCGGCCTGGGCCTGGATTGCGCCGTCCTGGCGCCGCCTGTTCCCAAAGCCGAAGGTGAACGGGGGGCCGCCGGCGAGATACTGCTGGTCGCCAAGACCGACCCAATCACCTTCGCCACCGACCTCATCGGCTGGTATCTGGTGCAGATCAACATTAACGACCTGGCCACCACCGGCGCGACCCCGCGC
>JAGOBN010000774.1 GCA_017999235.1 Anaerolineales bacterium
CCCGCGTCACGCTCAGGGTGACGCCCCGCAGCGCGGTAACTTGGTTGGCCCCGCGGCCATAAGCGGCGTGGACGGCGTCAATTTCCAAGATTATGTCAGTCATAGGTTTCTCCAGCAAAGTGAACGTCCTGGAGTGACTGTATGCCAGCGGGGCGCCCGCCGCCCAGCCCCCGAGGAGCGATTGTGACTATGCCAAAAGTCATGGCCGGATCCAGCTGGTCAGCCGGCTGGGCTGTGGTATAATCTTCGCGTTTCCGAGCAGGCTTTGTGCGTCATGCGTCGCTCATCGTCTTGTGACTGGGCGGCGCTTTTTCTATAGGGAGACTTCAGAGTGAATAACAAGCTTTACGTCGGCAATATGGCTTACAGCACCACGGAGGACGAACTGCGGACGCTGTTCGCCCAAGCCGGCTCGGTCATGTCGGTGGCCATTATCAAGGACCGCGACACCGGCCGTTCCAAGGGATTTGGCTTTGTGGAAATGACCAACCAGGCCGAAGCCCAGAAAGCGGTCAGCATGTTCAATGCTTATCGCTTGAACGACCGGGAATTGACCGTTAACATCGCGCGGCCGCGGGAAGAGCGCCCGGCTGGCGGTGGGTTTGGTGGCGGTGGTGGCGGCGGCGGCGGCGGGCGCGGCGGCAGCCGGGGCGGCCCGGGCGGCGGGCGCGGCGGCAGCAGCGGCGGCGGGCGCGATAAGCGCGGCGGCGGCGGCGGCAGCTGGCGCTACTAAATCGCTGAAGATCCCCCTGCGTGTTCGGCTAAAAAAAAGCCGAGGCCGGATGGGCCTCGGCTTTTTTTGTTTAACCGCGCGGGCTACAGCTTGGGCAGTTCGATGGACTGTTGGTGCTGGTACTTGCCCTTCTTGTCGGCGTAGGAGACCTCGCACATCGCGTCGGCCTCGAAGAACAGCACCTGGGCGATGCCTTCATTGGAATAGACCTTGGCCGGCAGCGGCGTAGTGTTGGAGATCTCCAGCGTGACGTAGCCTTCCCATTCCGGCTCGAACGGGGTGACGTTGACAATCAGCCCGCAGCGCGCATACGTGGATTTGCCCAGACAGACGGTGAGCACCTGGCGCGGGATGCGGAAATACTCAACCGTCTTGGCCAGCACAAATGAATTCGGCGGGATCACGCACACCTCGCCGACAAAGTCCACCATGCTCTTGGGGTCAAAGTGCTTCGGGTCCACGATGGCGGAATGGACGTTGGTGAAGATCTTGTATTCGTCCGCCACGCGCACATCGTACCCATACGACGAGACGCCGTAAGAGATCACGTCTTGGCGCACCTGGCGCTCCACGAACGGCTCAATCATGCGCCGCTCACGCGCCATCTGTTTTATCCAGGTGTCGGATTTCAAGCCCATAGCGGTCTCCCACGAAAAAAAGAAAAGCTCACCGGACGGTGAGCGCAACAACGGTTTTAGGCGTCCGCGGCCGGCGCCGCCCGGACTGGATTGCGCAGCACGCCCAGCCCCTCAATTTCCACTTCCACGTCGTCGCCGGCGCGCAGCGGGCCGGCGCCGGCCGGCGTGCCGGTGAGCAGCACATCGCCGGGCAGCAGCGTCAGCACCGACGACACATAGGCGATCAACTGCGCCACGCTGAAGACCATATCGTGCGTGGACGTCATCTGCCGGGTCTGGCCGTTGACGCGGCCCATGATCAGCGCGTCCACGGGGTTAATCAGTGTGCTGACCGCCGGGCCGAGCGGGCAGAAAGTATCGAAGCTTTTGCCGCGCGCCCACTGGCCGTCGGCGAGCACCAGATCCCGGGCGGTGACGTCGTTGGCGCAGGTGTAGCCCCACACATGGCGCAGGGCGTCCTCCGGCGCCACCCAGCGCGCCGGCCGGCCGATCACCACCGCCAGCTCCGCGCTGTGCTCCACCAGCTGCGCTTGCGGCGGAAGCACGATGGCGGCGCCGGGGCCGATGACGGCGCTGGGCGCTTTCAGGCCGAAGATCGGCACGGCCGGCGCCGGCCGGCCGGCCTCGCGCGCCCGGTCGGTGAAGTTGTCGCCGATGACCACGATCTTGCTCGGCGTGACGGGCGCCAGCACGGTCACCTCCGCCAGCGGCACATTGCGCGCGCCGCGCGTGACCGGGCCGAACGGGTCGCCGGCCAGCGGGCTGACGGCCGCGCCTTCCAGGACGCCGTAACTGATCTGGGTGTGGTGCTGGTAGCGGATAAACTGCATGACGACCCCTGCGCCGGCGGCCGGGCGCGGCTACTGTCCGGCCTGCCAGTGCCGCCAACGCTGCCAGACTTCCAGACCGTGGGAGGCGGCCTGGCTGTAGAGCGCGGACAGGGTGGGGTAGTTGTAGATGGTCTGGGTGAAGGTCTCCAGGGTGCCGCCGGACGCCATCACGTGCAGGCCGATATGGATCAACTCGGAGGCTTGCTCGCTCAGCAGATGGATTCCCAGCAGGGTCCGATCGGCCGGCGAAAAAATGAGCTTGAGCAGGCCGCTGGTGTCGCCCGTGATCTGGCCGCGCGGGTTCTGGTCCGCGTAGGCGCGGCCGACCAGATAGGGCCGGCCCTGCGCCTTGCACTGTTCCTCGGTCAGGCCCACCAGCGCGATCTCGGGGATGGTGTAGACGGCTTGCGGGATCA
>JAGOBN010000773.1 GCA_017999235.1 Anaerolineales bacterium
TATTTCAACGGCGCCGGCTCGCTCGGCCAATACAGCGCCTATCTGCCGAGCCAGTTGTACATCACCACCCTGAATGTGGACGCCGTGGACTTCGCCCTCTATCCGCTCACGGTGGCGGAGTTCGCGCAGTTGACGGGCCCGGATCAATATCAGTATTCCGACAACTTCCAGCCCTCCCTGCCGCCGGTGCCGGAGGGGCCGGGAGCGGTGACGATCCAAAGCCAGCTCAACGAGCGCATCCTCACGCCGGTGCCGCTGGCGGCCGGCGGCAGCCTGGCCCCCGGCCTGTATTACCTCCGGATGACGCCGCAATCAGCGGACCTCAGCCCGATCTATCAACTGCTGGTGGTTTCCAAGAATCATCTGACGCTCAAGACCGGCCTGGACGAGGCGCTGGTGTGGGCCACAGACCTGAACAGCGGTCAGGCGGTGGCCGATCTGCCGGTGACGCTTTACAACCGCTACTTTGAGCCGCTGGCGAGCGGCCGCACCGACGCGGACGGCGTGTGGCGGGCGGCGCTGCCCGCCTCCGGCAAGGAGATCCGGGACAACGTCTGGGACTCGATCTACGCGCTCTCGCCCGAGGGCGAGCCGTTTGCGGTGACGCTCTCGGACTGGAGCGACGGCCTAGACCCGTGGGAGTTCAATCTCAGCTCGCAATACTATCGCCAGGATTGGCGCGCGTATCTCTACACGGACCGGCCCATGTATCGGCCGGGGCAGGTGGTGTTCTTCAAGGGCGTGGTGCGCGCCGAGCAGGACGCGCGCTACCGCCTGCCGGATTTCGACACCACCCGTGTGCTGATCACCAACGACCAGGGCGAGACCGTCTACGACGAGCAGCTGCCGCTGACGGCGTACGGCACCTTCGCCGGCCAATTCCAGCTGGCGGGGGAGGCCAGCCTGGGCTTCTATACCATCAACGCCGACCGCCAGGCCGCCGATGACAGCAGCTTCAACCTTGGCAGCGTCTCCTTCAGCGTGGCCCAGTACCGCAAGCCGGAATTTCAGGTGAGCGTGGAGACGCCGGCCAGCCAGGTGGTGCAGGGCGCGGCCATCCCCGTGACCGTGGACGCGCAGTTCTTCTTCGGCGGCCCGGTCTCGGACGCCGCTATCCGCTGGACGGTGCTGGCCGCCGACAGCTACTTCCAATACAACCCGCAGGCCGGCGCGCCGGCCGGCTATTTCGACTTCATGGACTACGACTGGACCTCCGGCGAGACCGGCCCGCTCTTTGGCGCGTATGGGCGCGTGATCCTGGAAAAGGACGGCCGCACCGACAGCCGCGGCCAGGCCACCCTCAGCGTGCCGGCCGATCTCTCGGACAAGGGCCTCTCGCAGGTCTACACCATCGAGGCCGCGCTCACCGATCCGGCCGGCGGCCAGCAGGTGGCCGGCCGCGTCCAGGTGATCGTCCACGCCGGCCAGTTCTATGTGGGGGCGCGGCCGGAGCAATATGTGGGCCTCGCCGGCCAGCCGCTCGGCGCGGAAATTGTGACCGTGGATTGGGACAGCCGGCCCGTCCCGAACCAGCGCCTGACGGCGGCGTTCTATGACCACCAGTGGAACTGCGCCATGGAGAAGGACCCGGACACGGGCGTGAATACGTGGACGTGCAACGCCGCCGACACGCTGGTGGCGACCAGCGAAGTGACCACCGACGCCCAGGGCCAGGCGCGGGCCAGCTTCACCCCGCCGCAAGGCGGCACTTACAAGATCCTGGTCTCCGGCGTGGACAGCGGCGGGCGCGCGGTGAAGACCGCCACCTATGTCTGGGTGACCGCCGCCGGCGGCGACTACGTCACCTGGCGCCAGCGCAACGACGACCGCCTTAATCTGGTGGCCGACCGGCGCAGTTACCGCCCCGGCGACACGGCCGAGATCCTGATCCCGTCGCCGTTCCAGGGGGACAGCCTGGCCCTGGTGACGGTGGAGCGCGCCGGCATCCTGCAGACCGACGTGATCGCGCTCACCAACAACAGCACGGTCTACAAACTGCCCATCACCGCCGACTTCGCGCCCGATGTCTTTGTGTCCGTCACGCTTATCAAGGGCGTGGACGCCAACAACCCGGCGCCGGCCTTCAAATTCGGCCTGGTCAAGCTGACGGTCAGCCCGGAGCAGCAGGCGATCACGCTCACCCTGACCCCGGATAAAACCAAGGTCGGCCCGCGCGACACGGTGAACTACACGCTCCTGGCCGTGGACTACGCCGGCCAGCCGGTGCAGGCCGAGTTCTCGCTCAGCCTGGTGGACCTGGCCGTCCTGCAGCTCAGCGCCCCCAACGCCGGCCCGATCCTGGACGCTTTCTACGGCGAGCGCGGTTTGGGGGTGCGGACCGCCTCCAGCCTGACGCGCTCGGTGGACCGGCTCAACGTGGACGCGGCGGCGGCCAAGGGCGGCGGCGGCGGTGCGGAGGCCGGCTTCGACGAAGTGCGCTCCAACTTCCTGGATACCGCGTACTGGCAGGCCACCATCACCACGGACGCGGCCGGCCAGGCCGCCTTCAAGATCACCCTGCCGGATAACCTCACCACCTGGCGGCTGGACGCGCGCGGCGTCACCGACCAAACGCTGGTGGGGCAGGGCACAGTGGACATTGTGGCCACCAAGGACC
>JAGOBN010000776.1 GCA_017999235.1 Anaerolineales bacterium
GATCAGCACACAGCCCAGGCCGGCGCCGCTGCAGACCACCACGCCGGCCTTCATGGCTTTCTTGTACTTCTTGGGCGCGATGCTCAGGCTCTCGCCCTCGTTGCGCGGCTGGCCGGGGTAGCGCTCGTACACGTTAGAGATCGGGGTCGTGCGGAAGACGTAGTGACCGTAGGCCACGTCCGCCTTCAGCTCGGCCAGCCGTTGGATGGTGTCCGCCGGCGGGATGATGTCGCTCTCCACCACCAGCATGGCATCGTAGTCGCCGGCCAGGAACGCGCGCCGGCCGGCCTGGTACTGGTGCGTGATGTTCTCGCGCCCATCGGGGTAGGGGTTATCGCGCTGCAGGTGCAGGGTCAGCGGCCCCGCGTTCTCCAGGGCCAGCAGCGCCCGGACGGTTTCCGGCTCCAGGCGATAGATGGGCGTGAATACGAAGATCTTCATGCGCTTCGGCGGGCGGTTGGGGGTAGCTACCCTTACCCGCCCGCCTTTCTCATCAGGCGCTGGTTAGGCGCTCGGGTGGACGCCGTAGCCGATGGCTTCGGCCTGGGTGACGACGAAGTCCGTTTCGAAGTGCCAAAGCAAGCGCACCTGGCCCTTGACCGCGACCGTGTACGGATCACGGACGAAGGTCAGCGCGTTGCCGTCGGCGTGGGCCACATAGCGCCAGTTGCCGAAGTAGATCGACTTGGCGCTGGCGCCCTCGGCCGCAGCCTTCTGGCTGTACATCACTGGGTAGCCCAGCAATTCGCGCGGGCCGCCCTGGACGGTTGGCAGATACATGCGGGTGGTGCTGGACGTCAGGCTCTTGACGTTCCAGTGCGTGGACGAGCGCATGACCCACGCCACAGCGGCGTCCTCGTCGAGGTAGTTGGCCAAGTCGTCGTTCCCGACGATGTCCTCCGGCTCGCCAAAGGCGATGGCCGTGGCGCTGGCGAACGTTTTGAACGACGTGCCATTGGCGGCCACTTCGGTGAGCAACAGATTGTTGCGGGTCTTCGCCATGCCGCGGCCGACCCAGTTGGCCAGGAAGCCGAGCAGATCCGTCGGGCTGGAGCGCAGCAGCTGATAGCTGACGTCGGTGTACTTGCTGTACAGCACCAACGTCGCGGTCTTCTTGGTCATGGCCGGCGCGTCCAGGTCGTAGGTGTTGGCCTCGGTCGTGGCCACGAACTCGCCGTCCGCCTCATTGTCGACCGGGATATCGAAGGTATTCCCGCCGCCGCTGGTTGGGATCTGCAGCAACGGCAGCTTCGAAGCCAGGTCGCTCTCGTCGCGCCGGTCGATGATCCGGCTGTAGAACCCGGTGGGCACGGTATCGCCGCCGTCGGCCGCCGTGCCGATGTTCATGTCGGTGGCGTTGGAGGCCGCGCGGATGGTCAGCCCTTCGCCGATGCCGTTCACGTCGTTGAATTCGCCCCACCCGCCGTCAACGACAGGGCTCTTGTCGCCGGACTTGGCCCAGACCTGGAAGGCGGCCGGGAACGTGTTCATGGCAGGGGAGATCTTCAGATGCGCCGGCGCCTGTCCCTGTAGATACAGGCCGCGCGCGTTTTCCTTGGCGCGTTCCTCGCGCGCGATGTCCGCGCCCAGATCCGCGATCTGCGCCTGCAGAGCGTCGTCGCGCTGGCGCTCATCATCGGTCAGGCTCATGTCCGGCCGCTTTTCGGCGGCGGCGAAGAGCCCCTGCTGCTCCTTCACCTTGTCGGCCCGCATCTGGATGAGGGCCTTCAAACGCTTGCTGTCGTTCATGGTAGTCTCCTAAGGAATGGTTGCTAATCGGATAGGCCGCTCATCGGAGCGTCCGGCGGGCTCGACGGAGCCGCCGGTGGTAAACAAAAAACGCCCCGCCGTCCATTACTGGAAAGCGGGGCGCGGAGCGCTGTCGCTGTCTGCCGCGCCGATGAGCGCGCTGTGCGCGGGCTGGGCGGCGGCGGCGGGGTATCAAGTTGTAGATAGTGTACGCCGATTTTATCCCTTACGCAATGCGGCCAACAGTTGGCCGACCTCCCGCGCGCGCTCATCCAGCGCCTTGCGCTCGGTCCTGATCTTGCGCTCCTCCGCCTCCAGCAGCCGCAGCAGCAGGGCGCGCATCTCCACGCCGTCGCCGGCCAGCGGCACCGCCGTCGGCGGGCTGTATGGGGCGGCGGGCGTGGTGGTGATGGGTATGTCCATGGACATCATCCCCGAATGGCGCGCGCCCGGCGCTGGCGGAAGTCCAGCTCGGCGTCCGGCGGCGTCTCAGCCTGGAGCGCGGGCGCGGTCTCGGCGGCTGTCACGGCCTGGGTGGCCTGGCCGGCCAGTTTGGCAGCGCGCCGGATGGCGTCTTCCAGGGTGCCGATGCCGTCGGCCATTCCCAGGCTGACGGCCTGCTTGGCACCGACCATGCGACCCTCGCCGAAGGTGCCGCGGACCGTGTCCACGGCCACCCCGCGGCCCTTGGCCACGTCGCCGGTAAACATCTGGTAGAACTCGTCAACTCGGGCCTGCAGGGCGGCGCGGGCGTCATCCCCCAGCGGTTGGTATGGGTTGCCTTCAGTCTTGTACTTCCCGGCGCTGACAAGGCTGATCTTGATGCCGGCCTGCTCCAGCGCCTGGCTGATGTCCTGGTG
>JAGOBN010000775.1 GCA_017999235.1 Anaerolineales bacterium
CTGCATGCCGGCTTTGCCCAGGCCCTCGCCCCCGTCCCGCTCCCGTGTGGAGTGGGCGCCAGTCTGGCCTGCCTGGTCGATACCGGCCGCGGCACCCATCGCGCCTGCCAGGGCGGTCCGGTGTTCGACCTGACGGAGCTGGGGTGACCCGATGACATCAGCCGGCTCCACCACAGTAGAACTGGCGCCACAGCACAAACTGGGGTTGGCATTGACCAACCCCATCCTGCTGGCGTGCGGCGTGATCGGCTACGGCGACGCACAGCCGCCCGGCCTGGATTTGTCACGCCTTGGCGGCTTTGTGACAGCCCCCGTTACGCGGCGACCGGTACACGGACAGCCACCCCAGCTAGTTGAGGTCCCTGGTGGGCTGCTTTGGCAGCGCGGCCGCTGGAATCCGGGCATCCGCAATGTGTTACGCGATCATGCCGCCCTGTGGCGTCGCAGCCCAGCGCCGGTGATCGTGCACATCGCCGGCGACGAGCCGGACGAGCTGGCTGCAGTCGCCGAGGCGATCGAGCAAACGCCCGGCGTCGCCGGGCTGGAGATTGATCTGTTCACCATGCAGCTCGACAGCATCTTCGACATGGCCGACACCGCAGCGGAGCAGGTGAAAGCGGTGCGCAGGGCGGCCGATCTGCCGCTGCTGGCGCGGCTGCCCCTCGGCCTCATCGACGAGGCGATCGAGCCGGTGCTAGATGCCGGTGTGGATGCGCTGGTTCTTGCCCAGCCGCCCGCCGGGCTGCGGCTCGATCCGAACACCTCGGTCACCGTCCGAGGGGGGATGCACGGTCCCGCGCTGACTCCGCAAATCGCGGCCCGCCTGGCCGAGCTAGCCGGCTGGGTCGGCGTGCCCCTGGTAGCCTGCGGCGGCGTGCACAGCCTGGAGGACGCCCTGACCTACCTGGCCGTCGGCGCCAAGGCGGTCCAGATCGACACGGCCGTCTGGGTGGATCCAGGCCTGCCCGGCCGGATCGCCGCAGCGCTGGCCGGGAGCTGACCCGATGCAGCCTGTCTCCGGCGGCCGGACTTCGCAACGCACGTTCGACCGGCTATCCGGCGCGATACCGCTCTTTGTGATCGGTTGGCGCGAAGTGTTCGTGCCGCTGGCCGTTGTGCTGCACAACCAGCACGGCTCCACGTTGGCGGTCGCTGGGCTGGCTATCGCAGCATCACGACTGGGCGGCTGGCTGCACGCCAAGGGATCTTTCAAACGACCGCCCTACGAAGCGGCGCTGTTGGGCGGTATCGCCCTGTTGCTGCTGGGTCTGGCGCCTGAGGAAGGGCCGGTCGGCCTGCTGCTCTGGTTTGTCTTCGGAGTGACCTGGCCGATCCTCCACGAAGCCTTGGCCGCACGCGTTTGGCAAGGCTGGGCCGGCGCGGCCGTTCTGCTGACAGGAATGGTCGTGGCCGGGCCGTTGGCCAGCGGACCGGGAACCTGGCTGATCGCAGGATGCTTTTTCTTCCTGGCCTGGCGCATCGGCCCGACGCAAGCGGCAAGCGTGCCTCTTGAAGCTGTGATTCCGGCGGCACAAGAGCCACCGGCGCAGTCCGGCAGACGCCAGGCGCTGCCGTTTCTGTTCAGCTTCGCCAGCTTGATGTGGATCTGGCTTATCCCGGTGCAGCTCATCGACCTGGGCCTGGCGCCCCAGAGCTTTGGCATCGTGGTGGCCGCCAGCTGGCTGGCGCGGCTGGGCGGCGCATGGGCGGCTGGACGCGTGCACTTGAGCCTGCCCCGCGGCACAGCACAGGTCTTCGTCGGCCTGGGCTTGCTGGGAGCAATCTTGCTGATCGCCTCCGCCCACGCGCCTTGGCAGTTGTTGGTCGGGATGGTGGTCTACGGCGCGTTGATCGGTGTCGTCGGCCTCCAACCCGCAATCGTACGCCCCGAGTTGGGCCGCTTGCCCGGCCAGACGCAGGCCCTGGGCGAGGTACTCGGCCCACTCGCCGGAGTGGCCGCCTATCTGCTCGGTGGACCATTGACCGTCTTCGCCGGCGCTGCCCTGGCCACCATCGCCCTATCCATCGCCCTCCTTACCCAACCGCCCACCCCAACACCTTGACACTCTGACACTCCGACACTTCGACACCCCATGCGAGCAGTCCTCCAACGCGTAAGCACAGCCTCAGTAGCCATTGACGGCCGCATCGTCGGCGCGATCGACCGCGGCTTCTTGATCTTGCTGGGAGTGACCCACGACGATGGCGAGGCCCAGGCGGCCTGGCTGGCGCGAAAAATCGCCGGCCTGCGTTTATTTGAAGACGACGCGGGAAAGTTCAACCGGTCCCTGCACGACGTTGGCGGGGCGGTGTTGGTGGTCAGCCAGTTCACCCTCTACGGCGACGCGCGCAAGGGCCGGCGGCCCAGCTTTACCGACGCGGCGCGGCCTGAGCAGGCCGAACCGTTGTGCAATCGCTTTGTAGAGCTGCTGCGCGCCGAAGGAGTGACGGTCGAAACCGGCATCTTTGGCGCCATAATGGCGGTGGCGCTGGTTAACGATGGACCGGTAACTCTGTGGTTGGACACCGCGACGCTGATGCGCGGTGAATGAAAGAAGGAAACACCATGGACAAACAACACCTTGACACGACGTTGGTCATCACTCAGG
>JAGOBN010000777.1 GCA_017999235.1 Anaerolineales bacterium
GTGCATCACGGCGGCGCCGGCACCACCAGCGCCGGCCTGCGCGCCGGGGTGCCCAGCCTGATCACGCCGTTCTTGGGCGACCAGATCGCCTGGGCCGGCCGGGTGGCCAACCTCGAGGTCGGGCCGCGCTTGCCGGGGATCAAGGGCCTGACCGCCGAGAAACTGGCGGCGGCCATCCACACCGCGGTCACGGACCCGGGGATGCGCGCCCGCGCCGCCGCGCTCGGCGATAAGGTCCGAGCCGAAAACGGCCTCGGCCGCGCCGTGGAGCTGATCGAGCGCCACGCGGCTGCGTTCCGGTCGAAGACCCGCTGATGCACTCGCGAAGCTCAGGCCGGCGGGGTACTCCCCGCGCCCCGCGGGGTACTCCCCGCGCCGTAACGCCTTCCGTAACGATTTCCAAACGCCGCCGACGTAGAGTGGAGGTCAAATGAGCAGCTTCTTAAACTCCCTCTGGCAGAAAGTCGCCGGCCGGCCGGCCGATCAGCGGGCGCCCGCCGCGGTTCCGGCCCCGGCGCCGCGCCCCGCCGCGCCCGTCGTGCTGGATTTGGATCTCGCCGCCCATGATCCGCTGGCCGCTTATTTCCAGGCCAACGCCCAACCGGTTGAAATCGAAAAGCTCAACTTCGACTCGCCGGCCCTGCGCGCGCTCAAAGCCAGCGGCGCCAAGCTGGTCGTGCCGCTGGTCAGCCAGGGCGAACTGATCGGCCTGATCAACCTCGGCCCGCGCCGCAGCGAGCAGGACTATTCCACCGATGACCGCGGCTTGCTGGCCAATTTATCCACGCAAGCGGCGCCGGCGGTGCGCGTGGCCCAGTTGGTGCGCCAGCAGCAGCAGCAGGCCCTGGAGCGCGAGCGCCTGGAGCAGGAATTGCGCGTGGCGCGTCTGATCCAGCAGACGCTCTTGCCGCGCGAGCTGCCGCGGCTGCCCGGCTGGCAGGTGGCCGCGTATTACCAGCCGGCCCGCGCCGTCGGCGGCGACTTCTACGATTTCATCACGTTTGCGGACGGCCGGCTGGGCCTGGTGATCGGCGACGTGACCGACAAGGGCGTGCCGGCCGCTCTGGTGATGGCCACCACCCGCAGCATCCTGCGCTCGGCCGCCCAGCGCTGGGATTCGCCCGGCCAGATCCTGGAATACGCCAACGACATGCTGGTGGGCGATATTCCGCCCAAGATGTTCGTCACCTGCCTGTTCGCGGTCTTGGACCCGGCCAGCGGCCGGCTGGTCTTCGCCAACGCCGGCCATGACCTGCCCTACCGCCGGCATGCGGCCGGCGTTGATGAACTGCGCGCCAAGGGCATGCCGCTTGGCCTGCTGGCCGGCATGCACTATGAGGAAAAGGAAGTCGCGCTCGAGCCCGGCGACAACGCCCTGTTTTACAGCGACGGCCTGGTGGAGGCCCACAACCCCCAGCGGGAGATGTTCGGCTTCCCGCGCCTCAAAGCGAGCCTGGGCCGCCGGCCATACGCTGACGGCGGGGCCGGCCTGGTGGATTTTCTGCTGGCCGAGCGCACGGCCTTCGTCGGGCCGGCCTGGGAGCAGGAAGACGACACCGCCATGGTCATCCTGGAGCGCGCGGCCGTCATCTGGCGCACCCTGGCGGCCTTTGAGACCCCCAGCGAACCCGGCAACGAGCGGGTGGCCCTGGAGCAGGTGGCCGCCGCGGTGCGCGCCCACGGCGCCCTGCCCGCCGCGCGCCTGGAAAAACTCAAGACGGCCGTGGCCGAGGCCACCATGAACGCCATGGAGCACGGCAACGGCTTCCGGCCGGAGGTCCCCGTCCACCTGGAAGTGCGCGCCTCGGCCGGCGCCCTGGCCGTGCGCGTCACCGACCAGGGCGGCGCGCCCGAGCAAGCGGGATCGGCCGCCCCGGACCTGGACGCCAAGCTGGCCGGCCAGCAGTCGCCGCGCGGCTGGGGCCTGTTCCTGATCAAAAATATGGTCGATGAGCTGAATGTCACGGTGGCGGGCGCCGCCCACACCGTCGAACTGGTGATGCGGCTGGAGGAGACGCCCCATGCCCACTAAAACTTTGGAAGCAACCGTCCGGCGGGAAGGCTCGGTCGGCGTGATCAGCCTGGCCGGCGAGATCAACGGTTTCGCGGAGGCGGCCCTGAACCAGGCCTACGCCGAGGCCGCCGCGCCCGAGACCAACGCCGTGCTGATCCGGTTTGACCGCGTGGACTACATCAACAGCACCGGCATCGCCCTGATCGTGGGGCTGCTGGCCCAGGCGCGCAAGAGCGGGCGCCGGCTGCTGACCAGCGGCCTGAGCCCGCACTATACCGAGATCTTCCAGATCACGCGGCTGGCGGATTTCATGCAGATCTATCCGGACGAAACGACCGCGCTCGCCGCCAACCAATAAGCTTTCCGCCCACCGCCCAAGGAGCCGCCATGTCCAACCCCATTGTGAGCATGACCCACCGCCGGCTGGGGCCGGCCAGCAGCGCCATCGACATCCAGGGCGAAGTGACCGCCGCCGCCGAGAACGCGCTGATGGACGCCTACACCCAGGCCACCAGCGCCGGCGCCAGCACTCTCCTCTTGAACTTCAGCCAGTTGGAGTACATGAACAGCTCCGGCATCGGCCTGCTGGTCACC
>JAGOBN010000778.1 GCA_017999235.1 Anaerolineales bacterium
AGAAGCCCCCCTTTTTGGGGAAAGCCCCGCGGCCGGCGGTTAATCGCCTCGGCAGATGTCCTCCCGCGCCGCACTATATATGGGGTGCCTTCTTACGTTGGGTCTGTATGTTTGGGCCGGCGTTTTTCGGGCTGCTGGGGGTGCGCTAGCTCTCCACACTGTCCACATTTTGTCCCCGGAGCGGGGGTGGAGAAAACTCAGCGTCCGGTCCCCTACCCGTGGGCTGGGCGGCCGGCGGGTCCCCACCCATGCCGGCGAATCCGCGCGTGGCGCGGTTGTCCACATGTCCACAGCCCCTACGACGACTACTGATCTATATCTTTAAAGTTATCCAGAGTCTTTTCTTGGGAAGACGCCGGAGTGTCGGCCTGGTGACTGACGGTGATCGATTGAAACACAAATGACACC
The DNA here is from genome assembly GCA_017999235.1 of Anaerolineales bacterium. The sequence continues at coordinate 409 of JAGOBN010000778.1, forward strand.
ACGCGCGGCTGGCCGGCCGCGTCGAACCCGTGGATGCTCAGCCGGTCCAGCACCTCGGGGTTGCCGGCGGCCAAACACTGCGCGAACAACTCATCGAGCGACTCAAACGCCACCGGCGTTTCCCGCAGCCCGTGGCGGGGATCCCATTGACGCATCATCAAGCGGCCGGCTATCACATGCGGGGTTGGCATCGCGTCTCCTGGCCGGCTTAGCGCCGCTGCCGCCGGGTCTTCCACGTAACCCGGCCTTCTTCCACATCCCGGCTGAGGGCCATCCAATCCGGAACCACAAACTGCAGGCCGGTCCCGAGCTGCGGCGCAAACATGAACCAGCCAAACCAAAACCGCAGCCACGGCTCCGGGAACGGATAGCCGGTCAAATCCACAAACAGCGCCGTGCCCCCCCAGAAGGGCGCCACCAGTTCCCGGCGCAGGCCGGCCACCGTCGGCGCGAACTTCACCGGGCGCGCGGTGCGCATCCGGCTGTAGGAGATCGCCAGGCGGTAGAGCGGGGTGCTGATCAGGAGATACGCCGGCCGGCACTCCACAAACGCGAACGCCGGCGCCAGCAGGGCGTAGAGCAGCAGCGCGGCGCCGGCGGCCATCCCCAGCAGCAAGGCCCAACTGGCCGTTTCCAGGGCCTCGGCCGGAAAGACCGCCGGCGCGAACCACCACAGCAGCCCGCAGGCGGCCGCAATGAGCAGGGCGGGCAGCCGCCAGCCGGCCACGCGCCGGCGGTAAATCAGCAGCGGGTGACGCCTCATACGTGATGGGCGGCGCGATACTCGGCAATTCGCTGGCGGACCTCGGCGCGCAGGGTCAGTGCGTTTTGCACCGGCGCGCGCAGCGCGGTCTCAAAGGTGTGCTGGGCGCCGTCCACGGCCGTCAACATTTGTTCAGCCGGGGCCAGGGTCTCCTGGCGCAAGGGCGGCAGGAGCTGGTGCTGCCAGCTGCGCGCGCCGCCGCTGACATAGCGCGAGAGCTTGCCCAGCATTTGCTCGTCCGCGGCTTCGGCCAGGTCGGTGCTGTGCGCGATCAGCGTCTGCGTGGCCGTGAACGCGGCGCGCATCTTGGCGCCGGCCTCAAACGGCAGATAATCCACCACCACTTTGATGAAACCGCCAAACAGGGCCACCACGCCGGTGGCCGCGGCGTTCACCACGGGCTGGGCCGCCTTCTCCAGCGCGAACAGCCCGAGCTTGAGGTTAATCACCTGCCCGCCCAGCCAGGTCATCCCCGCCTGAAAATCGGGCAGCACTTGTTCAAACTCGCCCAACAGCCGGCGGGCGGTCTCTAACCCGCCGCGCAGCAAGGGCGCGATGCCGAGCGCGGCGGTCAGACTGCCGGCCGCCGCCTGCAGGCCGGCCAGCGCCAGCCCGTCCAGGCCGATGTTTTCCAATTGATCGTAGAGGCTCAGCACCGTCTGGTGCTGGCTGAGGCGCTCTTGCGCGCCGGCCAATTGCGCGTGGGCCTCGGTCAGCTGGGCTTGCAGGGCTTCGGCCTGGGTCTGCGCCTGGCGCAGGGCGTCGGACAGCTGGGTGTTCTGGCCCCAGGCGGCGTCCAACTGCGCGGTCAGCGAACTGGTTTGGCCGGAGAGCGCGGTCACGGAGTTATCGAGCGCCAGCTGCTGGGTGTGGGCGGCGCCCAGCTGGGCTTGCAGGCCGGCCAGGTCGCCTTCCAGTGCGGCCCGGGCGGCCACCTCGCTTTCGGCCCAGGCCAGCGCGCCGCCGATGGTGGCGCCGGCCGTCCCCAGGCCGAGCACCCGCAAAAATAAACGCCGCGAGATATCTGGGGTTTGTGCCATCTTAGACCTCCTAAATTGCACACCCTCATTATAGTACGCTTGTTCGCCGGCGCGGTTGTGGAAGGTTGGGGAACCCGCGCCGATGCTATACTCCCGGCCATGACCACTTCCAAAAACTGGGCGGCCGAGCGGCGCGCATGAGCGCCAGCCTGCCGCCCGTCACCTACCGCCCCGCCACGCCGGCCGATTCGCGCGCGGTGCATGCGGTGTTTGAAACCGCGCTCGCGGACCTGATCCGCCGGCTGGGGATGGCGGACCCGGATGAGGCGCTGACGCCGGACGCCTTGTGGGGGATCAACGCGTCGTTGTACGCGCATCTGGCGCGCACGGCCGAGCATTTTTGGCTGGCGGAAGCGGACGGCCAGGTAGTGGGCTACGCGCGCTCAATCCGGCGCG
>JAGOBN010000099.1 GCA_017999235.1 Anaerolineales bacterium
GAGAGCCCCAGCCCAGTGCCTTTGCCGATCGGCTTGGTGGTGAAGAAGGGATCGAACAGCTTTGGCCGGATTGAGTCGGGAATGCCGGCCCCGGTATCGCTTACGCGCAGATACAGCCGGCCGGCGGCGGTGCTGGTCTGCACCGTGATCTCACCGCCTTCGGGCATCGCATCACGCGCATTGGTCAGCAGGTTGATTAGCACCTGCACCAACTGGTTGCGATCACACTGCAACGACGGCAGGTCCGGCGTCAGCTCCGTGACGACCGCCACGTTGGACCAGCTCCGCAGTTGGTGCTCGATTAGCAGCAGCGTATCGCGCACGACCTCATTCAGATCCGTGGACGCCAGCTGGCCGCTGGAGACCCGCGCATACGTGTGCAGCGACCGGACGATCTCGGCGCACCGCCAGCCGTTGCGCTGGATCACATCCAGGTTGCGGCACAGATAATCCGGCTCCAGGGTGCCGGCCGTCTGCCGCCGCAGCAGGCTCTGGCTGACCCCGGTGATGACCTGAAGCGGCGAGTTCAATTCATGGGCCACCCCGGCCGCCAGCGTGCCGAGATCGGCCAGTTTTTGCGCATTTAACAGCCAGGCCTGGGTCTGTTTCTGTTCTGTGATGTCAGTCTGCACCGTCACCCAGCAGCGTTCTCCAAAGAACGTCACCGGGCTGGCGCGGCCGACGGTGGTAAACGGGGTGCCATCTTTGCGCCGGTTGGCAAGTTCGCCGATCCAGCGGCCGTGCGTTTCCATGCGCGTCCGCAGATCGGCCAAGAATGCGGCGTTTTCGGCCGGCGGCAGGTCGTTCAGCACCGCCACCGACTGGCCCACCAGTTCGTTGCGCGCATACCCAAACATGTCGTCAAACGCGCGATTGGTGAAAACGATGCGGCCGGCGGCATTGGAGACGTTGACGCCTTCGGCCATTTCCTCCAGCACGCGCGCCTGGGTGGCCAGCGCCTCGGCCGCGCGCTTGCGTTCGGTGATATCGCGCGTCACGCCCACCACCTCGATCATCCCGGTCTCCGTGCGGATATACGAGGTGCTGATTTCAGCCCACACCGTGCTGCCATCCTTGCGGCGCAGCAGAAATTCGCCGACATGACCGCCCACCCCGGCTGTGCCGGCGCGGATGGCGCGCACCCGTGCCAGCCATTCGACCCGCACCTGGGCAAAGGCTTCCGGCGTCAACAAGCGCTGGAGGTTCAGGCTCAGCCATTCGTCAACCGCATAGCCGGTGAGTGACTCCGCGGACGGGCTCACGTAGGTAAAGCGCTCTTGATCCGTGTCATAGGCCCACACCACATCGGCCATGTGCTCCGCCAGCAGGCGGTATTGGCGCTCCCGGGTGGCGAGGGCTTCCACCGCCGTCTGCCGCGCCAACTCCAATTCATGGGGCTGGGTGACATCCCGCAGCACATGGACGGCCCCTTGCGTATGGTCATCCAAGGCGACCGTATAGTTGCGGATCAAAAACCAACCCGGCAGGCGGGGGAACTGCAGCGGGCCGGCTTCGGCCTGATAAAACTCCGGCGCGGCCTCCGAGGCCTGGTAAAACAGTTCGGCCGGGGACCGGCCCAACAGCGCGTCGTAACCCAAGCGCAGATAGTGCTTCACCGCATGATTGCACCGCACCACCCGGTCATCCGGTCCGGTGACCAAGACCATATCCGAGACCGCATCCAGCGTGGCTTCCCATTCCCGCTTGGCGCGCCGGATGGCGTCTTCGGTCTGCTTCACCCGTATTTGCCGGCGCACGCGCTGCTGCACCACGGACAAATTGTAGGGTTTGCTGATGATGTCCGCGGCGCCGGCCTCAAAGGCCTGCGTCACGGTCTGCAGGTCGTTCATGGCGGTCAGCATGAGGATCGGCACGTTCCGACGCTCGGCATCGGCGCTGAGGCGCCGGCACACTTCCAGCCCGTCCATCCCGGGCATCACCACATCCAGCAGCACCAGATCCGGCGCCACCCGGGCATAGGTTTCCAGGGCCGCTTCACCATCGGCGGCCTCGGCCACGCCATAGCCGCTGTCCAACAGGGCTTTCCGCAGCACAAAGCGCGCCAGATGGTCGTCATCCACTAACAGGATTTGCAGGGGCGGAGTAACAGTCACACCACTTATCCGTAGCCGCGCCAGCGCCAAATCAGCGGACCCGGCGAAGCCTTTGCCAAGGGGAACCTGGCTGGGAGACCGGGCAGCGCCCTCTCCCGGCCGCCGCGGTTCACAAACCAACAACGCAGTCTGTTAATACGGCGGCCGGCCGGCCGCGTCCATAAACTAGCGCTGAAAACCCCGGCCCAGTCAAAAAAAAAGGCGGCCAGGGCCGGCCGCCAGAGATCCAGACCCGACCGCGCAGCCGTCACACCAGCGGCAGCCCACTCAGGGCCGTCTGCTCCTGAAACGACAGCACCTTCCCGATATCCAGCAAGATGACCAGCCGGTCGGAAATCTTGGCAATCCCACGGATGAAGGCCGAATCGACCGTGGTCACAATGGGGGAAGGCGGTTCGATGGCCTCGGTACTGACCCGCAGCACCTCGCTCACGCCGTCCACCACGATCCCCACGGTGACGCCGCCCATCTCCACCACCACAATCCGCATAGCCTTGCCGCCGTCGCCGCGCGGCAGCCCAAAGCGCCGGCGCAGATCGATCACCGGCAGCACCTTGCCGCGCAAATTCGTGACGCCCTCCACAAATTCCGGCGCCCGGGGCACCGCCGTGATGGCCTGCATTTTGATAATGCCTTCCACCGCCGCGATATCGACACCATATTGTTCGTTGGCCAGATCAAAGACGACGAGTTGATTTTCCATTGTGCTTGTCCGCACCTTCGTAAACGAACGCGGCTGTCCGGCGGCGCTGTCCGCCGCCGAAGGAGTCGAACCCTCGGCCTCCGGCACTTGGGGGTTGCCAAGCTCATCCGGCCCAGCGGACGGCGCCGCCTGAAGCTGAGCGCCCTAGCTGCCCTGAGCGTAGCGCCGCCGGCCCGCGCTGTCAGTAAATGGCCGCTGAAGAACGGCTAAAGCCCAGCTTAAGCCGAGTACCGCTAATACCCGTCCGCTTGATGATGGACGGCCATGTCTCGATTAACGCTGACAACGGGCAACTCGAATCCACCTAATTCAGGCGGACAGGGCCCTAGCGATTCAGCCCCACACTCGGACGCGCCGGCACCGGCAGCGCGGCGGCGCTGACTCCGCGGCTGGCGCCCTCCCGCAGCGCCAATTGGATCATCACCGCGCCTACCTCCGTGTCCAGCGGCACCATGAGGCGCGGGACATCCAGGGTGGAAATGTGCGCACCGCGCCCCACCAGCAAGGTGGGCGGCGAGATGGTGGTCTCAAAGCCGGCCTCGGAGAGCTTGACACTGGCCCGGCCGGTGATGACGTTGCCGAGTTCGGCCACGCCGCTTTGCGCCAGGCCATCCAGTTCCACCAACGGCTCGCCCAGCATCCGGGATCCAAATTCGATCGCGGTCTGCGCCGTCATGCTGTAAAAAACCGTCCCCTGCACCCCGCCCACCAAGCTCAGGATCACAGTGACGTCATCGGTGACATAGGGCAGCTTGTCCAGGGACAGGCCGCCGCGCGTGATATGCACGCCGGCCTCGGCCTGCAGCACCTCAAACGCCGCTTCCACAAACGGATTCAGGAATTTGACGTTCATCCGCGGCCCTTTCCCGCCGGCGCCAGAGCGCCCTCCGCATTAATCAAGACGGGCACCACCGCCGCTGCGCCGCGCCCGTCCGCCTGGCTCTCCCGCAGGGCCAGATGGACAGTGATGCGGCCCAGTTCACACTCCAACGGCACCACGATCCGGGAAAAATCCAGGGTGGATACCGTGACGCCCTGGCCGTGGATCAGCGTCGGCGGCGAGATCTCCGCCGCCACGCCAGTGTTGGCGAGTTTGATGCTGGCCCGGCCGGTGATCACATTGCCGAGTTCCGCTACCCCGCTCTGCGCCAGGCTGTCAAACTTATCAAACTCCTGCGCCATCATCCGGGATACCAGCGCCAAGCCGGTGGCCGCCGACAGCCCGTACAACACCACGCCCTGTACCTGGCCCACCATACTGATGAGGACTGTGACCTCATCCGAGGTCAACGCGGATTTCTGGAGTGAAAGCGCGCCTCGGCTCAGGCTGACCCCGACTTCCGCGCCCAGAACCTCGTTGGCGGCTTCCACAAACGGGTTCAAGAACTTGACGTTCATACAGGCTTACCTTCCTCCGCCGACCCGGTCAGGCTTTCTGATAGAACGAGATGCCGCTGTTGCGGAAACCCAGATCCTGGGCTTTGGGCACAATCTCTGTACCCCCGACAAACAACACCCCGCCCGGCCGCAGCGCCTGATAAAACTTTTGGTAGAGCTGCGCCTTCGCGGCTTCGGTGAAATAAATGACCACATTTCGGCAGACAATCAGGTCAAAGTCCGTCTCGAAATCGTCGGCCAGCATGTTCTGCTCGCGAAAAACGACCCGGCTTGCCACCTGAGTCCGCACATACCACGGCGGGCCGCCGGGATCAAAAAAGGCCTGCCGCTGCTGGGCGGTGACATTTTGGACATCCTCAGCTGAGTACGGCCCGCGCGCCTTGGCCTTGGCCAGCGCGCCGCGATCCAGATCGGTCCCCAAAATCGTGTGCCGGCGCGCCGGCGTCACCTCTTCCAACAACATCGCCAGACTGTACGGTTCCAGCCCGAGCGAACAGCCCGCGCTCCACACGCGCAGGCGCGGCCGACCCGCCAGGAGCGCCGGCAGCACGGTCTGCCGGAGCGCCTGCCAGCGCTCCGGATCCCGAAAGAAGGCCGAGACATTGATGGTGAGGTAGTCCCGCAGGCGGGATAGTTCGCCGGCGTCCGAGCGCACGCGGTGCAGATAGTCCGCCCAGGAGGCCGAGCCGGAGCGCACCAGCCACGAATCGAGCCGGCGCTTCATCTGCTCGTCTTTGTAATACTCGAGGTTGATATCCAGCAACCCCCGGATCGTGCGTTTGACTTGGGTATAGACTTCGGCTTCCATCGCGGCGGGCTACTCCTTCACCAAACGCTCCAGGGCGCGCCCAACTTCGGTCAATGGCACCACCACGTCCGCCGCCTCGGCCTCCACCACGCTGCGCGGCATCCCCCACACCACGCAGGACGACTCGGCCTCGGCGATCACCCGGCCGCCGGCGCCGCGGATCAGCAGCGCGCCGTTGGTGCCGTCGCGCCCCATGCCGGTCAGTACCACGCCGATGGTGGCCGACCGGTAGCGCTGCGCCACAGAGGTCATGGTCACGTCGATGGCCGGCCGAACACCGTGGACGGTCGGGTTCTGGTTGAGCGCGATCCGGTCTTGGGCGTCCAAGGTCATATGAAAGCCGCCCGGCGCCAGCAGAATCTGGCCGACCTCGAGCGCGTCCCCGGGCTCGGCTTCCTTCACCCGCAGCGCCGCCGTTTGATCCAGCCGATCCGCCAGGGAGCGCGTAAAGCCCACCGGCATGTGCTGCACAATCAGCACCGCCGCGGGGAAACCCGCCGCCAGCTCGGGGATGACGGTGTTCAAAGCCCGGGGGCCGCCGGTCGATGAGCCAATCACCACCACCTTGTCCTGCGGCGTCAGGCGGCGCGTGCTCTTAGACCCGTTGGCATGGTGGGCCGGCGCGCTGAACGGCCGGGCGGGCCGGGCCGGCGCGGCGCTGGGCGGCGCCACCCGCGCGCGGGCCGCCGCCCGCACCTTGGCCACCACCTCGTCCATGACGGTCCGCATGTTGGCTTTGGCCACGGGCTTGGCCACGAAATCCACCGCCCCCAGGGTTAAGGCTTGCACGGTCTCGCGCGCGCCGTCAGTGGTCAAGCTGCTGAGCATGATCACCGGGCGCGGCTGAGTGGCCATGATTTCCCGCAGGGTCGAGAGCCCGTCCAGGCGCGGCATCTCGACATCCAGGGTGATGACATCGGGTTTCAATTGCGGAATCAGGTCGAGCGCTTCCCGGCCATCCCGCGCCGCGCCCACCACGGTCAACCCCGGCGTTTCCCCCAGGAATTTGCCGATGGTAAACCGCATGTAGGCGGAATCGTCCACCACCAGCACCCGGATCATGGGCGCCTCGGTTTCCGGCCCCGCCAGCGGCCGCGGCCCAGCCGGCCGTGAGATGGTCATGGCTAGACCAGCGCTTTGCTGATGGCGGCCAGGACGCGCGCCGGCTCAAACGGTTTGACGACAAAATCCTTCGCGCCGGACTTGATCGCCTCCAGCACCACCGACTCCTGGCCCAGCGCCGTCAACATCACCACCCGCGCGTTCGGGTCGCTGGAACGGATCGCCTTCAAAGCCGCCAGGCCGTCCATTTCCGGCATGGTGACATCCATCAGGACGGCATCCGGCCGGTTGGCCATATAGGCGTTCACGGCCACGGCGCCGTTTTCGGCCTCGAGCACCTGGTGGCCATTGCTGACCAGCATCTTGGAGATGCGCACCCGCAGAAACTCCGCATCGTCCACAATCAAAATCTTCGCCATCGTACTCTCCTTCTTGTCCGGCTGCTTGAGCCGGCCGGCTCACCCAGATGACCCGCGCGGGCTAGGCCCCCTACAGGTCCCGTGTCTCGCTCCCCAGAACCCGCACCGTCATCCGGCCATCGCTGACCGAGAGGCGCACCGTCCGGCCCTTGTTGCCGCCCACGTCCTCGGCCGCGATGCGCAGCCGCAGCCCGGCCAAGGTCGCCCGCGCGGAGACCACATTCCGCTCGCCGATATTCAGCGCCTGCTTGGCGTCTTTGAGCGCCAGCATGTTGGCCCCGCCCACCATGCGCACCACCAGCCGGCTGCGCAGGGCTCCCTGGCGCTCCAGATCCCCCAGCAGACTCTGAATGCCGCTGTCCGCATATTTGGCCGAGTGCGGGTCGGCATCTTTGGCGCGCTCGGGCAGGACCGCGTGCAGCAGCCCCGCCACGTGGTTGAGCGGATCGTACATCGCCACCGCCACACAGGACCCCAATCCGTACGCCACCAACACCGTCTGGGGATCGCGGCTGATCTTGATTTCGCCCAGCCCGACTGCCAGAGCGTTCCCCTCCGCGACTGCGACCGCCGTTACCATGCTGGCTTACTCCGCAAAAGCCGACAGCGCTCCCGGGTCCGGCAGGACCCAGAAATTTACCTCGACCTCGCGGCCGTCGCGCATAAATGCGCCCTGCATGAGCAGCACGTGCTCACTGATACCGCCCGAAATAGCGGCGACAATATCCAGGATGGCCGCCACCATATCCACCATCACGGCCGGCGGCGACGGGCGAATATCCAGGTGCAGGCGCTTTGCGACCGCGTTGAGGAAGAAGCTGGCGGTCATATTCCCGACCTCGGCCAGAGCCGAGCGCTCCAGCGAGCCCAACTGCTGGGTGGTGCCGAGCGGCTGCTCCATCAGCATATCCACCAACTCCAGCGCCTTGTCATAGGGCATGATCAACATGATCTGACCCTGGATGTCACCCTGCGCCTGAAGATAAATCCCCACCGCCTCCTCCTCCGGGCCGCCCAGCAAGGTGGGAATATCGTTCATGGGGACCAGGCGAATATGCGGATCCGTAACCGCAATCTCGGCCCCGACCATGCCAGACAGGCCGGCGGCGGCATTGCGGATGCCTTCCGCCGCCATGATGCGGAGCAGCTCATGCAAATGATCATCAAACGTTCTGACGAGATCCATGTCGGATCCTTTCCCGCGTGCAATCCACGCCCTCAGGCGCCGGCCAGCTTGAACAACCCGGGGACATCCGCGATCAGCGCAATCTGGCCATCCCCCAGGATGGCGGCGCCGGCCACGCCCACCGTCTCACCCACCAGGGTGCCCAACGACTTAATGACGACTTCTTGCTCGCCCACCAGCCGGTCCACCCGCAGGCCCATCGTCGTTTGGCCCCAGCGCACCGCCACCACATACTCGCGCCCGCGCGTCACCGTGTCGACGGGCGCCGGCAGCCCCAGCGCTTCATCCAGGCGCAGCAACGGCAGCACACTGCCGCGCAGCAACGTGACCGGCCGGCCGTTGATGGTGTGGATCTCGTCCGCGCTCAGGTGCAGCGCTTCCATGACGCTGGCTAATGGGATGGCAAAAACAGGCAGGCCGGCCTTAGAGCGTGTCCCTTGCCCGCCCGCCTGCACCAACAGGGCCGGGATAATGGCCAGGGTGAGGGGCAGGGCCACCTGGAACTTGGTGCCTTCGCCCAGCGTCGTTTCCACGGTGATGGTGCCGTTCAACCGTTCAATGTTGGAGCGGACAATATCCATGCCCACGCCGCGGCCAGATAAGCCGCTGACGGCCTTGGCGGTGGACAGCCCCGGCGCAAAAATCAGATCCACGGTCTGCGCCTGCGTCAGCGCGGCCGCTTCGATTTCGCTCAGCAGGCCTTTGCGGACCGCGCTGGCCTTGACCCGCTCGAGGTCAATGCCTTTGCCGTCGTCCTCCACCGTCAACAGAATGCGGCCTTCCTCATGCCGAGCGGTCAGCAGCACGATGCCGCGTTCCGGCTTGCCGGCCGCGCGCCGCTCCTCGGGCGACTCCAAGCCGTGATCGATGGCGTTGCGGAGCATGTGGATCAGCGGGTCGCTGATGGACTCGATCACCGAGCGATCCAGTTCGGTGTCTTCGCCGCGCATCACCAGTTCCACCTCTTTGCCGGTCTGGCGGGCCAGGTCCCGCACCAAGCGCGGGAACTTATTAAAGACGCTGGCCACCGGCAGCATGCGGATCCGCATGACCTCTTCTTGCAGCTGGTCGGTCAGACGGCCCAGGTTCAGGGCCGCTTCACCCAACTCATCCACCCGCTCGTCGCCGTGAAAGTTCTTCTCAAAGATGCGATGAAGCTGGTAGAGCCGGTTCCGGCCGGTGATCAATTCACCGACCAAATTCATCAGGCTGTCCAGACGCTCCACGCTGGTGCGGACGGTCTGCTCGGCCCGCCCGCGGCTCTTATCGGTCGGGGTCTGGGTCGCTTGCAGGGCAGTCCGCAGCTGTGAAATCTGCTGCGCGATCGCGTGGTCCAGCGCCGACTGGGTGAGGAAACCCAGGCGGACCAGGGTCTGGCCGATCATGGGATGCGGCTCGTCCGAAGCCGCCTGGGTGTCGATGGCGGTCTGCAGCTGGGCGGACGTGATGTAGCCGGCCGTGACCAGGAACTCGCCCAAGCGTTGGGCGCTTTCATCCAGCAGCGCCAGGCCCGGCGGGATGGCCGCGGGCTCGGGGGCGGCCGGCGTAACCGGAGCCGGCGCCAGCGCGGCCGGCGTGGGGGTTGTCAAATCCAGCGTGTGCGCCCCAGCGGTCAGCCGCGCCACCCCAGGAATATCCTTCAGCGCGTCACAGACGGCCGCGGCCGTCTGCAGGGTGTTGACCTGGGCGGACAAGATGGAGACCGCCGCCGAAGTCTCGATCACGGCTTGCTCGGGCTGCAGGGTCACAATCTCACCCAGGCCTTGCAGCGTCATGACCGCCTGAAACGCCCGGGCCGCCGAGGCAAAGCAATCGGGCGAAAATTCCACCCGGACGGCCAAAGGC
>JAGOBN010000779.1 GCA_017999235.1 Anaerolineales bacterium
GCGCGCTGGTTCCGCGTGCGCGTCACCGACCTGGCCACCGGCAAAGCCAAGGTCAACGTCAACATCCCGATGGGGCTGGTGAACGTGGGCATCAAAACGGGCGCGCGCTTCGCGCCCGGCCTGGAGGCCGAGCAGATGGAGGCCCTGGCGGAAGCCCTGCGGTCCGGCGCCACCGGCAAGGTCATTGACGTCACCGATGAGGAAGACGGCGAGCGCGTGGAAATCTTCGTCGAATAACGCCGCCGCCGCTTGAACCCGCGCGACCCTGGCGCGGTATCTTAACGACGGACACCGCCCGCCGGCGGCGTCCCTCTGGGTCTTGACATCCGATGTCCGCGTCTCCGCGTCTCACCGGTCTGCCTGGCTTCGTGCTCGTCTGGGCCGGCCAGCTCATTTCGCTCCTGGCCACCTCCATGACCCAGTTCGCGCTGACGATCTGGGTCTTTGAGAAGACGCACAGCGCCACCGCCCTGGGTTTGATGCAGGTCTTCTACATCACGCCGTTTCTGCTCATCTCGCCGGTGGCCGGCGTCCTGGTGGACCGGTCCGACCGCAAGCTGATGATGATGATCAGCGACCTGAGCGCCGGCCTGGGGACCCTGGCCTTATTAAGCCTGCAGGCGCTGGGCTGGCTGGAGATCTGGCACCTGTACGCGTTCGCCATCCTGGCCGGGCTGGGCAACGCCTTCCAATGGCCGGCCTACTCCGCCGCCATCACCACGCTGGTGCCCAAGGAACACTATGGCCGCGCCAACGGGCTGATGGGCCTGCTGGAGGCCGGGCCGGCCGTGTTCGCGCCGCTGCTGGCGGGCGCGCTGCTGCCCGTCATCGGCCTGACCGGCATCATGAGCCTGGACGCGGCCACCTTCCTGCTGGCGATCGCGGCGCTGCTGGTGGTGCACGTCCCGCCGCCGCCGCGCACCGCGGCCGGCCAGCAGGCGCGCCGCGGCGGGCTGCTGAGCGAAGCCGGCTACGGCTTCCGGTACATTTTTCAGCGCCCCAGCCTGCTCGGCCTGCAGCTGGTGTTCTTCGCCGGCAATCTGGCCGGCGGCATCATCTTCACGCTTTTGGCGCCCATGGTGCTGACGCGCACCGGCGACAGCGAGAGCGCCCTGGGTATTGTCCAATCGGCCGGCGCCATCGGCGGTCTGGCCGGCGGTCTGATCATGAGCGTCTGGGGCGGCACCAAACGCCGCGTCCACGGCGTGCTGCTGGGCCACATCCTGACGGGCCTCTTCGGCAACCTGCTGCTCGGCCTGGGGCGGGATGTGCCCGGCTGGGCGGTGCCGCTCTTTATCGGGGCGCTGTTCATCCCCTGGATCAACGGCTCCAACCAGGCCATCTGGCAGGCCAAGGTGGCGCCCGATGTCCAGGGCCGGGTCTTCACTGCGCGCCGGCTGATCGCGTGGATCACCAACCCGCTCTCGCCCATCATCGGCGGGACGCTGGCCGATTACGTCCTGGAGCCGGCCATGCGCTCCGGCTCCGGCTTAGCCAACGCCTTCGGCTGGCTCGTCGGCACCGGCCCGGGCGCGGGCATGGCGCTGCTGATCACGGCCTGCGCCTTTATCACTGTGGCGGCCGGCGTAGCCGGCTATCTGACGCCGGCCGTGCGCCTGGCGGAAGACCGGCTGCCGGATCATGACCTGGCGCCGGCGGCCGCGGCACCGGCTGCGGCGGACTAAGCCCAACCGCACTTTGGAGGCGCGATGAGCCCAAAATCACAACTGTCCAATGATCTGATTTGGGAGAGCCCCTCCGGGCCGGAACTGGCCAGCGGCGGATTTACCTTCGGGCGGCGAAGCGCCGGCGCGCTGGTGGGGCTGCTGTTGGCCGGCGTCTACAGCCTGGTGGCTGCCACCATTGACGCGCTGGTCCTGCGCGATGTGCCGATCCGCGTGGATTGGCCCGCGATCTGGCTGCAAGTGACCACCGGCGCGCTGGGCGGGGCCGCGCTGGGCCTCCTGACCGCCTGGCCAGAGACAGGCTGGCAAGGCGTGTTGGCCGGCGCCGCCGGCTTCATCGCCTGGTATTTCCTGCAGGGCGCGCTGCGCCTGCAATCCGCCATGCTGCTGCTGCTGCCGTTGTTCCTGCCGCTCATGGTCATGTGCCTGCCGGTCGCCCTGCTCTTGCGCTGGCTGGTGAGCCGCCAGTCCCGCCTGGACGCGCTGGCGGGGTGGCCGCGCTGGCGCGGGCAGCTGCTGGTGGTGGCGCTGATCGCGGCCGCCGGCGGCGTGGCCGGCTCGTGGGCGCAGATGCCGCCCACCGCCCAGGAAGCCGTCCGCCGGGTCCAGCGGATCCTGAACCACGCCTTCTCCGAGCCGGCCGGCGCGCTGCTGCCCGCCGCCCTGCGCGGTGTTCCGGATATCCGCCAGCACGCCGCCAGCGCCTACAGCCTGGATCAACGCGCCGTGCCGGGGATGAGCGCGCAAGTTGACGTGCGCGTCACATTCGCGGACGGCTACCAGATCAGCTGTGCCGTAGATACACAAATCAGCTGGGTCGTGTGCCGGCCGGGCGCGGACAGCCTGTATGGCGGCGCGGTCTACGACCCCAACGATCAACGCTAATACCCCGTCCGCCTGATGATGATAGACCGGCCT
>JAGOBN010000780.1 GCA_017999235.1 Anaerolineales bacterium
ATATCCCCCTCCCCGAGTCACCCAGCCTCCCTCTCCCGCGTCATACTGGCAAATTGACCCTGATTCAGGAGCCAAACCCGTATGACGACCGCTACGCCTCCGCTAACCCCGCCGGCCCGCCCCGCCCGCAGCCGGCTTGATCTGCTCTTCCGCGCCGCGGTCATCGTCCTCGCGGCGGTGGTGCTGGGCGTGGTGCTGCTGATCATCGGCCAGAGCGCCATCTACAAAGTCCATGAGTACGAGCGCGGCCTGCATCTGCGGGGCGGCCAGTTCCTGGGTCAGGATGATCCGGGCTGGCACATCCAAATTCCGTTTGTGGACACCGTAATCTTGGTGAAGGTCAACGAGCGCCTGGGCTATGTCGAGCGCATCACCACCGCCACCGCCGACAATCTTTCGATGGTGGTGTCGCTCCAATACACGTACCGGGTGACCGAGCCGCGCACCTTCGCGCTGGACGTGGACGACCCGGAGCGCATCCTGTTTGAGCTGGTGCAGGGCCGGCTGCGCGATGTGGCCAACACCCGCAGCATGCAGGACATGATGGGCAACCGCGCCGAGTTCAACCAGGCCATGCTGAGCGAACTGCGCACCAAGGAGCAGCAGTACGGCGTGCAGTTCATCACCGTCCAGCTGCAGAGCGCGGAGCCGCCGGCCAACGTGGTGCAGGCCATCGAAGACCGCATGGTGGCCACGCAGAAACAATCCCAGGCCGAGGCCGAGGCCGCCCAGCAGCGCGTGCTGGCGGACGCGCAGTTCTACGCCGCCCAAAAAGAGGCGGATGCCGAGGCGTACCAGATCCAGACGCGGGCCGTGGCCCAGCAGGAATCCGTCCGGCTGCTGTTGAGCGAGCTGAGCCAGCACCCGGAGATCGCGGACAAATATCTGGATTACCTCATGGCCCAGGAGCTGAAGAGCAACAGCAAATGGATTATTGGCTCGGGCGGCGCGCCGACCGTGGATTTCCGGCTGGAAGCCGACCCCGTCACGCCCACGCCGGCGGCGCCTTAGCGCGGTGAGGCCCATGCTGATGAACGCCAACTCCGCTCTGTCAGCTGTCCGCCGGCTGCTGATGCCTCTGGTGTGGCTGATCCTGACGCCGGCGGCCTTGTGCGCGGCCGCGCTGGTGCTGCGCCCGCAGGATTGGGCGCCGCGCGCCCAGACCGATCTGCAGTCCCTCACCATCTACGCCTATCGCCAGTGGCAGTCGACGGGGGTGGATCTGAAGACGGGCGATCAGTACGTCATCCAGGCGGCCGGGGACTGGCTGTATTCGCCGTTTGTGGGCCGGCACGGGCCAGAAGGCGGCGGCAAGCCGGTGACGGTGCCGACCTATCCGCTGCCGCGCGTGGACGGCGGGGCGCTCCTGGGCCGGATCGGCGACGCGGGCGAGATCTTTTACGTGGGCCGCGGCACGGGGGGCTTCGCCGAGGCCGCCGGCCGGCTGTACCTGCGCATCAACGACGACTTGTTGGGCGATAACGTCGGCCAGTTGGCCATCGCGATCACCGTGATCCCGGCCGCCACCCCCGCGCCTTAAAACCGGGGGCCTCCGCAAAACCCATTGACCAATCGCTCGGGAGCGCTCTGCCAGCTTCCACGGCGCAGCAGTAACCGGTCTAGTTTTGGCCACAGACATGACCCACCCCGAATTTAATAATCGGGGTGGGTGCCACAGAGTATCTCTCTGTGGCTCTGTGGCGATCGCCTGAGGGTGTTTGGCTGACTTGGCGGAAGCTTGGCCGGCCGGGCCGGCCGGCGATTGTCCCGCCCGGCTTCCCATGCTACATTTGACGCGTGACCGACCCCGTCCCCCCGGATCCCGAAACCGCTGAGTTAGTGCAAGCCGGCATTCTGGCATACCGCGCCGGCGACCGCCGCCGCGCGCGCGAGCTGCTCACCGCCGCGACCCGGCGTGACCCGCGCCAGGAGCAGGCCTGGCTGTGGCTGAGCGCCGCCCACGACGATGTGACGTTCAAGCGCATCTGTCTGCAAAAGGTGCTGGCGCTCAACCCCAAAAACCCGCATGCCCGCCGGGGCCTGGAATTGCTGGACGGCGGCGCGGCCCGCCCGACCTCGGTGTTTGCCGCGCCCGAGCCGGCCGCGCCGAGTTTGCCGCCGGCCCAGCCGCCGCGCCCGTCCGTGGGCACCATGCGCGGCCGGCCGACGGCGCCGCTGGCCCCGCAGTGTCCGTGGTGCCAGGCTGAGTTTACCGCCGGCTATGTGCTCGCCGGCCGCTGTCCGCGCTGCGGCCGGCCGCTGGCGTTTGACTGCCCGCAGTGCGAGCGGGCCGTGACCGGTCTGCCGGAGACTTGCCCCCAGTGCGCGCACAGCTTCGGCAAATTCTACGCGGACCGGGAAGGCTATCTGGCGCGGCTGGCCGAGGCGTATCAAGCCAAGGGCTGGGCGGATCAAGCTCTGACCGTGGTGGAGCACTTATTGGAGCTGGCGCCGCGCAGCGTCCGCTATCAGCACCAGGCGGCCCAGCTGTATGATCGCTTGGAGGACACCCCGCGCAGCATTAACGCTTACCGGCGCCTGCTGGACCTCGAGCCGCAGAATGCCGAGGCGCTGGCCTATCTGGCGCGCTGGTATCTCACCC
>JAGOBN010000781.1 GCA_017999235.1 Anaerolineales bacterium
GGCGACGGGGACGTCAGTGGGCAGCGGCTCCCCGGTGGGCGGGGGGGTGACGGCGCTGGATAGGCTGAAGGTAAACGTGAGCGCGACCTGGGCCTGCACCAGCCCAGAGCCATATTCCGCGTCCCAGCCGGCCGCCCCCAAATCCAACGCGGCGCCTTCCAGCGCGGCGCGCAGGCCGGCGGCGGTGTTGAATTGCGGCTGGCTGGCTAACAGCGCGGCCACGCCGCTGACATGCGCGGCGGCCATGGACGTGCCGGCGAATTGGGCGTAGCCGCCGCCCGGATAGGTTGAAAGAATATCCACGCCCGGCGCCATCAGGCTCAGGCCGGCGCCATAGCTGGAGAAGGCGGCGCGATTGCGGGCCGCGTCCACGGCGCCTACGGCGATCACGGCCGGGTCACTGGCGGGGTAGAACAGGCCGGGCGCGCCGGTATCGCCGGCGGCAGCCACCACCACCGCGCCGCGCGCCAGCGCATAGCGAATAGCCGCGGCCAGCGTCACGCTCGGCGTCGGACCGCCCAGGCTGAGGTTGATGACCCGCGCGCCGTGCTCGGCCGCATATACCACGGCCTCGGCCACAGCGGCATACGTTCCGTTGCCGGACGCGTCTAGGGCTTTGAGGGGCATGAGCAGTGCGGCCGGCGCCACGCCCGCGATGCCGGTCAGGTTGTTGGTATCCGCCGCGATCAGGCCCGCGATGTGCGTGCCGTGGCCGTGGTCATCCTGCACCGTGCCGGCCGAGGTCAGGGTGTTGATGCCCTGCCAGTCATCAATGTAGCCGTTGTTGTCGTCGTCCAGGCCGTTGCTGCGCTTTTCCTGGCCGGCGGCGTCCAAGCCGAGTTCGCCCAGGTTGTGCCACAGCTTGGCGGCCAGGTCGGGGTGCGCCGTGTCAATGCCGGTGTCGATCACGGCCACAATCACGCCCGGCGAGCCGGTGGTGAGGTCCCAAGCCGCCGGGACCTGGATCGCGGGCAAATTGGCCTGGCTTAAATAAGACGGGTCATTGGGCGTGAATAGTGCCTGGACGCGGCCGTTGAGTTCGGCGAAGGCCACGGCCGGGTGCGCCTGCAGGGCGGCCAGCGCCGCCGCCGCCTGGCCGCGCGGCACACGCAGGGTCCAGATGTTCATGGCGCGCAGTTCGTCGCCGTCCTCATCTTCCAGTTCGGCGGTCTCGGCCAGCGCCAGGTCATGGAGCGCTTCTGGCTGGAAGCCGGCCTTCAAACCGACGATCAGTTCGTCGGCCTCGGGCAGCTGCGCGCGCAGCCGGGCCGGCGTCACCGTGGGGGTGGCGGTAGCGCTCGGCGTTTCGGTGGCCAACAGCGTAGCGGTGGCGCTCGGCGTGGCAGTAGCGCTCGGCGTTTCAGTGGCCGACAGCGACTCCGTCACGGTCAGCTCAAGCGTGGCGGTGGGCGTGGCGGTCTCAGACGCGCCTGGGCTAGCGCTGGGTTCCAAACTGGGCGAGGCGGCCAGGGTCGTGGTCGGCTCGAGGCTGGCGGTGGCCGCCAACGTGGCGGCCGGGTCCAGACTCGGCGCCGCCGTCGCTGTCTCGGCCGGCTGGCTCGGGGTGGCGGTGGGGGTGGGGGTCTCGGCCGGCGGCCGAGGCTCGGTGCTGGCCGGCGCCGGCGCGCTGGGGGTCTCGGTGAAGGGCAGTTGCGCGGCCGCGCCCGGCACCGCGCCGGTCGGCGTCAACGCCACGGCGCTCATCAGCGTCAGCGCCAAAAGCAACCCTTGCCCGCGTGCTGTCCAAGTCATCCGCCACATTGTCATCGTCCGTGAACACTGACCGGGGCTCCGGCTCCCCCCTGGAGCCGGAGCGGGGGTCGCTTACTTCTGGTGACAGACCTCGCACGTGGCGCGGTTGTCGAGGCGCAGCAGGGCGCTGTCCGC
Organism: Anaerolineales bacterium; assembly: GCA_017999235.1. The sequence goes on from JAGOBN010000781.1 coordinate 1,888, forward strand.
GGCGCTGGTGTTGCCGGGCAGCGTCCCGGTGCCGAGCGGGCCGCCGTTGGCGATGCCGCTCATGGCCGCCGAGCCGCCGTGCGGCAGGTGGCAGGTCTGGCAGACCACCACGCCGGAGCCGGCGCCGGCCGCGCCGGTCTCAGCCAGCGGCAACGTCATGCCGCCCAGGCCGGTGCTTTCCGGGTTGAGCGGGCCGGCGTAGGCGCTGTTCCACTGCATGTCCACGCGGTGCGTGTACGAGCCGCCCTGCAGCGTGCTGCCCTGGTTGGCCGCAGTCTGATGGTAGGCGCTGTGGCAGGCCGCGCACAACGCGCTCTGGCCGGCGCCCCAGGCTTCGGCGCCATAGTTCTTGCCGGCGCCCTCATCCACCGGCGTCACAGCGACCGCCACGGCGTTGACGTTGGCCTTAATGATGCGGTAGTTGGGCGAGCCGTGCGGGTCATGGCAGGACGCGCAGTTGAGCGGGCTGGTCAGGGCCGCGGTCTGGCCGCGCACCACGCCGTTGCCCCAGCCCAGCGTACTGGCGCCGGTGGCGTCGTGCGCGGAGGTGACGGCGCGGCCCCGGAAGGTGGTAAAACCGCCGCCCAGCAGGTCCGCGTTCACAGTGGTGGCGCTGGTCAGCGGCGCGCCGCGGTTGAGGTACTTGCCGTCGGCGACGTTGGTGTTGGCGCCGGTGCCGGCGCTGCCGTGACATGTCATGCACAGGGTATAGGT
>JAGOBN010000100.1 GCA_017999235.1 Anaerolineales bacterium
ACTCAGCCGTCTGTCGCCGCACATCCGCATCGGGCTGGGGGAGCCGGGGCGCGGCTGGGGCTGGATTCCCACCAGTTACCGCCAGGCCCTGGACGCGCTCACCATCGTCACCCGCCTGCCCAGCCTCGGCCGGCAGTCCGCGGGCTTTGGCGAGCTGGGCTTCCTGCACTGGCTGCTGTCCCTCTCTGAAGCCGAACGCCAGGCCAACCCCTACATCCACAAGGTGGCAGCCCTGCGCGCCCAGCCCCCGCGCCGGGGCAGCGATCTGCTGCACACCCTGGAGCTGTTCCTAGAGGCTGGCGGCAACGGGCAGCGCGCCGCCCGCCTGCTCCAAATCCACCGCAGCACCCTCAACTACCGGCTCAAACGCATCGCCGAAATCTGCGGCGTCGATCTGGCCGATCCGCTCGTCCGGCTCAATCTCTATTTGGCGCTCAAGGCGCTGCAGCTGACCGCCGGCTGACCGCGCGGCCGGAGTTTTCCTACACACTGTAGCAAAACCGCCGGGCGGAACCCGCCACTCTGACGCTGTTTCCGGCGGCTAAATCGCGTATCCTATAAGCTTACCGTCTGCGTTACAACCGCATTAGCTCCACGACCGGCGGCCGGCGCTGCGGCCCGCTATTGCGTGTCGTGGCCGGGAGACCGCCGCATGTCGTTTGAGACCCCCGTCCCCCGCCGCGGCCGCGCGGCGCGCGTCGCCGAACGCGCCGCCGCCAAGCCGCTGGATCAGCGCCCCGTGCGCCCCGGCTTCGTGGGCGGCCGCTACCAGCCCCTCACCCGCCCGGAGCTGGAGCGCATCCACCACACCGTGCTCGACCTGCTGGAAAAGCTCGGCTGCGCCGACGCCACCCCCTCCATGCTGGAGACCGTCACCGCCGCCGGCGGCTGGGTGGATGACGCCGGCCGCCTGCACTATCCGCGCGCCATGGTGGAAGACCTGATCGCGCGCGCGCCGCGCAATTTTGTGATGCCCGGCCAGGACCCGCGCCACGACCTGGAGATCGGCGGCCGGCGCCTGCACACCGGCACTGGCGGTGCCGCCCCCATGATGCTGGACTTCAAGACCGGGCGCTACCGCGAGACCTCTACCGCCGACCTGTTCGACATCGCGCGGCTGGTGGACACGCTCGACAACATCCACTTCTTCTGGCGCACCATCGTGGCGCGCGATAACCCCACCTGGGCGGCGGTGGACCTGAACACGGCCTACGCCAGCATGCATGGCACCACCAAACATATCGGCGTGAGCTTCGTGGACGGCGACTCGGTCCGCCGGGCGGTGGCCATGTTTGATATGGCGCTGGGCGGCGAGGGCAAGTTCCGCGAGCGGCCGTTCTGCTCCATCTCCTGCACGCACGTGGTGCCGCCCCTGCGCTTCGCCAAGGATTCGTGCGACGCGCTGGAGGCCGCCGTCCGGGCCGGCATGCCGGCCACCATCCTCTCCGCAGCCCAGGCCGGCGCCACCAGCCCGGCCGCCCTGGCCGGCACCATCGTCCAGGCCACGGCCGAGGCCCTGGCCGGCTGCATCTTCGCCTGGCTGCTGGACCCCCACGCCCGCGCCAATCTGGGAACATGGCCGTTTGTCTCGGACCTGCGCACCGGTTCGATGACGGCCGGCAGCACCGAATTGGCGCTGGCGGCGGCCGGCTGTTCCCAGATGGCCGGCTTTTATGATTTGCCGGGCAGCACGTCCGCCGGCATGACGGACTCCAAAATCCCGGATGCCCAGTCTGGCGCGGAGAAAGCGGCCACGCTCACCCTGGTGGCCCAGGCCGGCGCCACCCTGATCATGGAGACGGCCGGCATGCAGGCCAGCCTGATGGGCACTGCCCTGGAAAGCTATGTCATCGACAACGACCTGCTGGCCGCCGTCCAGCGCGGCGTGCGCGGCATCGAGGTCACCGACGAGACCCTGTCCTACGACGTGATCCGGGATGTGGTCAACGGCGAGGGGCATTTCCTCGGCCAGGCGCAGACCATCAGCCGCATGGAAACCGACTTCGTGTACCCGGCGGTGGGCGACCGCGCCAGCCCGGCGGTGTGGGAGGAAGGCGGCGCCCTGGACGTGCGCGAGCGGGCGCGCCGGCGCGTGGTCGAGGTGATGCGCTCGCATTACCCCAGCCACATTGATCAAGCCACCGATGACAAGATCCGGGCCGCGTTTGAGATCTCTCTGCCGCGCGCCGCCATGCGCCCCGGCAACGGACGCTGGTAACACCATTCCCCCGCGGCGGCGCGCCAACCCGCGCCGCCGCTCTCATTACAGGAACCGCATATGCAATCACACGCGCGCGTCGTCATTATCGGGGGCGGGATGATGGGGGTGGGGCTGCTCTACCACCTCGCCGAGGCCGGCTGGACCGACGTGGTCCTGATTGAAAAAGCGGCCCTGACCTCCGGCTCCACCTGGCACGCGGCCGGCCAGTGTCCGAGCTTCATCGCCAATTACAACCTGGCCAAGATCCACCACTACTCCAACACCCTCTATCCCCGGCTGGAAGCCATGACCGGCCAGCCCACCGGTTGGCACGGCTGCGGCGGCATCCGCCTGGCCACCCGCCCGGAGGAAGTGGATTACTTCCGGCTGGTGGCCGGCGTGGCCAAAAACGTGGGCTTCCGGATGGAGATCATCGGCCTGGACGAGATCCGGCGCCTCAACCCCTTCCTGCAGCTGCACGGGGTGTACGCCGGCGCCTGGACCCTGGACGACGGCCACGTGGACCCGTCCAGCTGCTGCAACGCCATGGCCCTGGCGGCGCGCAACCTGGGCGCCAGCGTGATCCTGAACAACCGCGTCACCGGCGCCGCCCAGCTCCCGAACGGCGAGTTTGAGGTGACCACCGAGCAGGGCGCCATCACCTGCGAGCATCTGGTGAACGCTGCCGGCTGTTACGCCGACCGGGTCGGCGCCTGGCTGGGCGTCCCGGTGCCCTTCACAAATATGAAGCACCAGTATCTGGTGACGGACGAGATCCCGGAGTTCGCGGCCCGCGCCGTGGAGCTGCCCGTCACCCGCGACCCATCGGCTTCTTCCTACTACCGCCAGGAGCAGAACTCCGGCCTGATCGGCCTGTATGAGCGCAGCGACACGCGCGAAGCCTGGCCGGGCACCGGGCCGGCCTGGGAATCCGAGAGCGAATTGTTTCCGGCCGAGTATGAGCCGATCATGCCGTGGCTGGACCGCGTGATGGCGCGCATGCCCGTGCTGGCCAACGCCGGCCTCCGGCGCGTGGTGAACGGCGCCATCTCGCACACCATCGACTCCAACCCGCTGGTGGGGCCGGCGCCGGGCGTCCGCAACTTCTGGATGTGCACGGGCTCCAGCATCGGCATCGCCCAGGGCGCGGGCTGCGGCAAGTACCTGGCGCAGTGGATGATGACGGGCGCGTCCGAGATCAACCTGCTGAGCCTGGACCCGCGCCGCTTCGCGCGCTACGCGGACAAGGAATACACGGCCGCCAAAGCCCACCAGGAATACTGGAACATGTACCACCTGCAGCTGCCGGGCGAGGAAGTGCCGGCCGGCCGGCCCAAGCGCGTCACCCCGCTCTACCCGGTGCTCAAAGCCAAGGGCGCGGTCTACGGCGAGACCCTGGCCTGGGAGCGCCCCAAGTGGTTCTCACTGGATGGGCGCGAGGAGCAGCCCAGCTTCCAGCGCAACAACACCTTTGCGGTGGTGGCGGAGGAGTGCCGCGCCGTGCGCGAACGCGCCGGCGTCATGGAGCTGCCGTCTTTCAGCAAGTTCGACGTCAGCGGCCCGGACGCCGCCGCCTTCCTGGACCGGATCACGGCCAACCGCCTGCCGCGCCGCGCCGGCGGCGTCGTGCTGACCCACGCCCTGACCGAGGGCGGGCGCTACCAGACCGAGTTCACCATCACGCGCTGGGGGCCGGAGCGCTTCTTCCTGCTCTCCGCCGCCTGGGCGCACCTGCGCGATGTGGACCTGCTGAACTTCAGCCGCCGGCCCGGCGAGCGCGTGACCATCGCCGACGTCACCGAAAACTACACCACGCTGATCATCGCCGGCCCGCGCGCGCGGGAGGTGCTGGCCCCGCTGACCGAGGCCGATCTGAGCAACGCCGCCTTCCCGTGGCTGACCGGCCGCGAGATCACGGTGGCCGGCGCCCCGGTGCGCGCCCTGCGCGTCAACTACGTGGGCGAGCTGGGCTGGGAGCTCCACCTGCCGGTCGAGCACGCCGTCCAGGTGTACGCGGCGCTGTGGGCGGCCGGCGCGGCCGTCGGCCTGGCGGATTTCGGCTTATACGCCATGAACAGCCTGCGGCTGGAGAAAGCCTACGCCGGCTGGGGCGCGGAGCTGACCAACGAGATCACGCCCATCGAGGCCGGCTTGGAGCGCTTCGTCCATCTGGACAAGGACTTCGTGGGCAAGGCCGCCGTGCAGCGCGGGCAGGCCGAGGGCGTCCAAGGGAAACTGGCCTATGTGGAGGTGGCCGCCGACGACGCCGACGTTTACGGCGGTGAAGCGGTCTGGGCCGGCGGGGCCGTGGTCGGCGTCACCACCTCCGGCGGTTACGGCCACCACACCCAGAAGAGCCTGGCCTTCGTCTACGTGAAGCCCGAATACAGCTTGCCCGGCATGGCGCTCGAGATTGAACTCCTGGGCCAGCGCCGCGCCGCCACGGTGCTGGCCGGCCCGGTCTACGATCCCGCCAACGCGCGCCCGCGGATGTAAGGCCACACCATGACCACCCCCCTGCCCACCCACGCCCAGGTCGTCATCATCGGCGGCGGCATCATCGGCTGCAGCCTGGCCTATCACCTCACCCGGCTCGGGATCACGGACGTGCTTCTGCTGGAGCGCAAGACCCTGACCTCCGGCACCACCTGGCATGCCGCCGGCCTGGTGGGCCAGCTGCGCGCCACCCAGAACATGACCAGGCTGGCGCAGTACACGTCCAAGCTGATGGCGGGCCTGGAGGCCGAGACCGGCCAGGCCACCGGCTTTGTGCAGAACGGCTCCGTCTCGGTGGCCAACAATCAAGAACGCTTTGAGGAGCTCAAGCGCGGCGCCTCGATGGCGCGCGTCTTCGGCCTGGAAGTCGAGGTCATCACGCCGCGCGAGGCGGCCGCCAAGTGGCCGCTGATGAACGCCAGCGACCTGGTGGGCGCGGTCTGGCTGCCCGGCGACGGCCGCGTGAACTCGGCCGACGTCACCCTGGCCTTCGCCAAGGGCGCCAAGCAGAAGGGCGCCACGATCCTGGAGGGCGTCAAGGTCACAGGGATCACCCAAAAGAACGGCCGCGCCACGGGCGTGACCACGGCCCAGGGCGAGGTGGCCGCCGAGATCGTCGTCAACTGCGCGGGCATGTGGGCGCGCGAGGTGGGAAAGTGGGCGGGCGTCAGCGTGCCTTTGCACGCCGCCGAGCACTTCTACGTCATCACCCAGCAGATCCCGGGCGTCTCTAAAGATCTGCCTACTCTGCGCGACCCCGGCGGGTACACCTACTTCCGCGAAGAGATGGGCGCGCTCATGGCCGGCTTCTTCGAGCCGGTGGCCAAGCCGTGGGGGATGAAGGGCATCCCGGAGGCGGCCGAGTTCATCCGCCTGCCCGAGGATTGGGCGCACCTGGACCCGGCCCTGGAGGCCATGGCGCACCGTATGCCCGTCACCGCGACGGCCGGCATCCACACCTTCTTCAACGGCCCGGAGGCCTTCACGCCCGACGACCGCTATCATCTGGGCGAGGCCCCGGAGCTGAAGAACTTCTACGTCGCGGCCGGCTTCAACTCCATCGGCATCCAGTCCTCGGGCGGGGCCGGCAAGGTGCTGGCCGAGTGGATCAAAAACGGCCGGCCGCCCATCGACCTGTGGGACGTGGACATCCGCCGCAACCAGCCTTTCCAGAACACCAGCCGCTACCTGCACGACCGCACGGTGGAGGGGCTGGGCCTGCTGTACGCCATGCACTGGCCGTTCCGGCAGTTCGCGACCGCGCGCGGCGTGCGCAAATCGCCCCTGCACGACCGGCTGGTCAAAGCCGGCGCCTGCTTCGGCGAAGCGGCCGGCTGGGAGCGCGCCAACTGGTATGCGCCGCCGGGCGTGGAGCCGGTCTACCAGTATTCCTATAAGCGCCAGAACTGGTTCGAGCACTCGGCCGCCGAGCACCGCGCCGTGCGCGAGAACGTCGGCCTGTTCGACCAGACCTCGTTCGTGAACTTCCTGCTGCAAGGCCCGGACGCGCTCCAGGTGCTGAACCGGGTGTGCGGCAACCAGATTGATGTGCCGGTCGGCAAGCTGGTCTACACCCAGCTGCTGAACGAGCGCGGCGGCATCGAGGGCGATATCACCGTGACGCGTCTGGCACCCGAGACCTTCATGCTCGTGGACGCCTGCTGGCAGCAGACGCGGACCTATCACTGGCTCAAGGATCAGATCCGGGCCGGCGAAACCGCCCTCCTGACGGACGTGACTTCCGCCTACGCGATCCTGAGCGTAATGGGTCCCAACTCACGCGCCCTGCTGAGCACACTGACCCCGGCCAACCTCGCCAACGCCGCTTTCCCATACGGCACCTCCCAAGAGATCGAGCTGGGCTACGCCCTGGTGCGGGCGGCGCGCACCACCTACGTGGGCGAGCTGGGCTGGGAGTTGTACATCCCGATGGAGTATGCCCAGCACGTCTACGACACGGTGATCGAGGCCGGCCAAGCGTTCAACTTGAAGCACTGCGGCTACCACGCGCTGAATTCGCTGCGGATGGAGAAGGGCTACCGGCACTGGGGCCACGACCTCTCGGATGAGGACACGCCCTTCGAGGCCGGCCTGGGCTTCGCGGTCAAACTGGACAAGGGCGACTTCAACGGCCGCGCGCGGCTGCGCGAGCAGCAAGCCAACGGAGTCACCAAGCGCCTGGTGCAGTTCAAGCTGGATGACCCCGAGCCTTTGCTGTACCACAACGAGCCGATCTGGCGGGATGGCCGGATCGTGGGCCACATCACGTCCGGCATGTTCGGGCACACGCTGGGGGCCGGCCTGGGCCTGGGGTATGTGCATCACACCGCGCCGATCACGCCGGCGTGGGTGGCGGCCGGCGCGTATGAGATCGAGGTGGCCACCGCGCGGGTGCCGGCCCGCGCCTCGCTCCAGCCGTTCTACGATCCCCACAGCCGGCGGGTGACCGAGCGCGCCTGACGCCGGCGCCGAGTCGTCTGTCCACATTCGCGCCCGAACCGGGATCAATCCGGATCGGGCGCGCCTCATTTTGGGGCTTGACACGCCATCCCCAAAAGGGGTACCGTGTGGTGGGAACGTTCCCGCAAATCTCTATGTCCAACCGACCCACCATTATCGATGTCGCCGAGCGCGCCGGCGTCTCCAAATCCACCGTCTCGCGAGTGCTGCAGGGCGCCGGCCAGCGGGTCAGCCCGGAGACCCAGGCCGCGGTGTGGGACGCCATTCACGCGCTGGGCTACGAGCGCAACGCCGTCGCCAGCAGTCTGCGGACCGAGCGGACCTTCATGATGATGCTGATGACGCCGGACATCACCAACCCGTTCTGGCCCGAGGTGGCGCGCGGCCTGCAGGATACGGTGGAGCCGGCCCAGTACTCGGTAGTGCTGGCCAACAGCGACTGGGACGTGGCGCGCGAGAAGCAGTTTCTGCAGACCCTGCGCCGCAACCGGTTTGATGCCCTGGTCATCAACCCGACCGCGGTCAGCAACCAGGATCTCCTGGACCTGCACACCCCGACGGTGGTGCTGGGCGTGGGCAACGAGTTCCCGGATTTCGACGTGGTCGGCTCAGACAGCCGCCACGGCGCGCTGGAAGCCCTGAATTACCTGTATATTCTGGGCCATCGGCGCATCGCGTGCATTTGGGGCCAGCACCGGGCCGGCTGGGCGCAGACGCGCCTGAACGGCTATCTGGACTTCCTGCGCCAGCACGCCCTGCCGCACGACGAGTGCCTGGTGATTGAAGCGCCGTTTGATCTGGCCGGCGGCCATTGGGCCATGCGCCTGCTGCTGGCCCTGCCCGAACGCCCCACCGCCGTCTTCGCGGCCAACGACATCCTGGCCATCGGCGCGCTGCGGGCCGCCTGCGAGGCCGGCCTGACAATCCCGGGCGAGCTGTCCATCATCGGCATGGACGATATCTACGCGGCGGCGATGACCACGCCGCCGCTGACGACGATGGCCAAATCCAAATACGAGACCGGGCGCTGGGCCGCGCAATACGTGCTGGAGCGCCTGAACGGCCAGGCGCCGCCGGCCGGCCGGCGGCGGGCCCTGCCGTGTCAACTCGTGGTGCGCGGAACCACCGCGCCGCCCACCCTGTAAACCATCCGCCCTAAAACGCCAGCTCCACTCCAGGCGTCGTTTTTTTACGACCATGTGGGAACGTTCCCGCAAACACCAGCGGGCGCTGCCAAAAGGAGAAAACACCCGGGATGATCACGCGACAGGAGTTGAGCACCGACCCCGCCCGCCGAGCGGCCAAGGCCAAAGGCGCCTTGCTCGGTCTAGCTGTGGGCGACGCCCTCGGCGATCTGGGCCGCAATGACGCGCACCGCCTGCGCTACGGCCTCGCGCTGGATCTAATTGGCGGCGCCCGCAGCACGGACGATACCGAGTTCGCGTTCCTGACGGCGCGCACCCTGGTGGACTGCCAGGGCCAGCTGACCCGGGACGCCGTGCTGCAATCCTGGCGCCGGCGCATCCTGGACCAGGGCGGCGTCTTCGACCGCGGCGGGAAACCGCTCTATGGCGCGGTCGCTAATCTCCAGCGCGGCCTCCTGCCGCCGCTGTCCGGCCGCGACAACGTGATGAACGATGACGACGGCGCCGCCATGCGCATCGCGCCCATCGGCATTGTGTGCGCGGGCGACCCCGACCGCGCCAGCGCCCTGGCCGCGATTGAAGCCGAGATCAGCCACGACCAGGACGGCTTGTGGGCGGCCCAGGCCATCGCCGCCGCTGTCGCCGTGGCCATGGTGGATGGGACGCCGGACGAAATCCTGGCCGCCGCCCGCCGCCCGATCCCGGCCGACAGCTGGCTGGGCCGCGCCCTAACCCGCGCCGACGGCATTTGTGCCGCCGCGGGGTCGGTGGAAGCGGCCTGGGGGCCCCTGCACGACGACCTGTGGACGCCCGTTCACTCCGTCAGCCCGGAGGCCATCCCGCAGGCGCTGGCGATCTTCCGGCTCACCCAGGGCGATTTCCGGCGCGGGATGTTCTGGGCCTGCAACTTCGGCCGCGACGCCGACACCATCGGCGCCCTGGTCGGCGCGCTGGCCGGCGCCCGCCACGGCCTGGCCGTCATCCCGGCCGATTGGGTTGAGCGCGCCCGCCGGCCGGCCGGCGTCTGCCTGCGCTTTGCGGCGCAGGAGGACGGCCTGGCGCTGGCCGAACAGCTGGCCGAGCTCATTCGCTAACCCGCCTGCTCGAGGAGGTCACTGGCAACCCTATTCACCGCTGGCCCGCAACACTAACATCCGTTTCTCTTTATCACCTATCTGAGGAGAAAAGCTGCCCATGAACCGCTCTACCC
>JAGOBN010000782.1 GCA_017999235.1 Anaerolineales bacterium
CCACGCGGTCCTGGATCACGGCGGTGGAGACCAGGGTGCGTTCAAGATCGGGATGTGAAGTCATCGGTTCAGCCTTTCCAATAAACGCTGATTAATGGCGCGCACGAGGCCCGGCCCGGCATAGATTAGGCCAGTGTACACCTGGATAAGCGTGGCGCCGGCGGCGAGTTTTTCCACGGCGTCGTCGGGGGTCATGATCCCGCCGACGCCGATAATGGGCAGCCGCCCGCTGGTGCGCCGCGCCACGGCGCGGATGACCTCCGTCGCGCGCGCGCGCAGAGGGGCGCCGCTCAGTCCGCCGGCCAGGGACTGCGCGGCCGGCGGCAGGCCCGCCCGGCCGAGGGTGGTGTTGGTGGCGATCAGGCCGTCCACGCCGGCGGCGGCCACCGCGTCCAGCACGTCGTCGATCTCGGTGTCCGTCAGGTCCGGCGCGATCTTCACCAGCACCGGGACGCGCGCCGGGAGCGCGGCGCGTTCCGCCGTCACCGCCCTGAGCAGGTCGGTGATCAAGGCGCGGGTTTGCAGCTGGCGCAGGGCCGGCGTGTTGGGGCTGCTGATGTTGACCACCAGATAATCGGCGTGGGGCGCGTAGCGGCGCACCAGCCGCGTGTAATCTTCGGCCGCGCGCTCCAGGGGCGTGTCCTTGCCCTTGCCGAGGTTCACGCCCACCCGCGCGCCGCTGGCCTGGGCTTGGGCGCGCCACCGCGCGCCATCCAGCGCGTCCGCGCCGAGGTTGGGGAACCCCAGGCGGTTGATGACGGCTTGCTGGGCGGGCAGGCGGTAGACGCGCGGGCGCGGATTGCCGGCCTGCGGCCGGGGGGTAATGGTGCCGACCTCCACATGCCCGAAGCCGAGCGCGCTCAGGCCGCGCACGGCCTGGCCGTTCTTATCGTAGCCGGCGGCCAGCCCGACCGGGTTCTTGAACTTGAGGCCGAAGGCCTCCACCGCCAGGCGCGGGTCCTCCACGGCATACCGCGTGCGCAGAGCCAGCCGCGCCGGCGGCAGGCCGCCCGCCAGGCCGGCCGCGCCCAGCGTCCACCGGTGCGCGGTCTCCGGGTCCAGGCGGAAAAGCAGGGCGCGCAGGGCCGAATACATCACACGCCCTCGCGCAAGAACGCCAGCACGGCCGCGTGCTGTTCCGGCGTGATGGCGCCGCTGGCCAGCCAGAGCGGCAGCAGCTCGGTCAGCGTGGCGACGGCGCGCAGGGTGTAGCCGGCGGCGGCCAGCGTTTCCGCCGCGCCCTGCTGGCGGTCGATCAGCACCACGATATCGCGCACCGTGAGGCCGGCGGCTTCTAATTTCTGAATCGCCTCGAGCTTGGTGCCGCCGGTGGTGGCCAGATCATCCAACACCACAATGGTTTCGCCGGCCTGAAAATGGCCCTCGATGGCGGCCTGGGTGCCGTAGTCCTTGACCTCGCGGCGCGGATAGATCAGAGGCCGCGCCATCTCCAGGGCCACGGCTGTGCCAATCGGCAGGGCCGCGTAGGGCAGGCCCGCGATCCGGTCAAACGCCAGCGGCTCCAAGAGGCGCGCGTACGCTTGCGCGGCGCGGCGCAGGCTGGCGGGGTGGGAGATGAGCCGGCGCAGGTCGAGGTAGATGGGCGATTGTTTGCCCGATTTCAACGTGAACGACCCAAACTGCACGCACTGGCTGGCGACGAGGTCGGCGGCCAGTTGAGTGATCGGCGATGCTGGACGCTGGACGCTGGACGACGCCGGCCTCCCGGCCGCTATCTGGCGCTTGAGCCCGTTGATCTCGTCGCGCAGATCGCGGACGGCCTCCCGCGGGCGGGCGGCGCGGGCGATGGATCGCGAGACGTTGATCAGCACGCCCAGCCCATCCGGGCGCAGGCCGGCCCGCAGGGTTTGCGCCAGATCGCCGCCCTGCGCCCCCACGCCCGGCACCAGCAGCCAGAGGCCCGGCGCCTGGGCGCGGACACGCCGCACCGCGTCCGGGTCGGTGGCGCCCACCACCAGGCCGAGGTTGCCGTTGGTGTTCCAAGCCTGGGCGCGTTGGGCGATGTATTCATACAACACCCCTGGCTGGCCGGCCGCCGCGACGGGAACGGCTTGGATCTCGTCCGCGCCGGGGTTGGAAGTCTTGCATAAGACGAAAACCCCGCGCTCGCGGTCGGTCAGAAACGGGGCGAGCGAGTCCTGACCCAGATACGGCGAGAGCGTGACGGCGTGCGCGCCGAGCTGCTCAAACGTCGAGCGGGCATACGCGTCGGCGGTGCTGGCGATATCGCCGCGCTTGGCATCCAGGATGACGGGGATGACCGAGCCGAGCCGGTGTGATTCGGCGCGGACGGCCGCGATGACGTCTTTGAGCGCGGCCCAGCCGGCCGGCCCATACAGTTCAAAGAACGCGGCGTTGGGCTTGAAGGCGGCGGCATAGCGCGCGGTCTCGCGCACCAGCCGCAGGCAGAACTCCAGCGCGGCCTCGGCGGTCGGGTGGGGCAGGTCGGCGGGGTGCGGGTCCAGGCCCACGCAGACCAGGGTGTCTTGGGTGTCGGCGTGCCGTTCGAGGAGGGAGAAGAAGGTTTCCATCAGAGGATTGGGTGATTGAGAGACAGGGTGATTGATGGATTGGGTG
>JAGOBN010000784.1 GCA_017999235.1 Anaerolineales bacterium
ATGTAGCTGAACTACACGGCATCCATCACTTCCCGCATAAAAAACAGCCCCAGGCCGACGATCCGCATTTCATCCAGGTGAGAGATAAAATCCGGCACCGGCACCGCGCTCGGGTCAAAGGGCTGGGCCGTGTCCTGGATCGTGATCACCAATTCACCCGGGGACGGGTCACAAAGCAGGCGGATATCGCCGCGGTCTTCGCCCCCATAGCCGTGCTCAATGATGTTGGTGCAGGCCTCATCCACGGCCAATTGACAGTGGGAGGAGGCGCTGGCATCCAGGCCGGCCGCCGCCGCCGCCGCCGCCACAAACTGGCAGACCTGCTCAAGGCGGTCATAACGCCCCGGGACGGTGAGCGAGCGAGGCATGGCGCCACAGCAGCCGGCGAGCCGGCCGCGGTCAGAAACTATTGACGGCTTCGTCGCGCGACCGGTAGATCGAGAAGATCGACGTCAGCCCAGCCAGCCGCAGCACTTCTTCCACCCGCGGCGACGGATTGGCGATGCGCAGATCGCCGTTGACGCGTTTGACCGATTTGAGCGTGGAGACCATGGCGCGCAGGCCGGCCGAGGACATGTATTCCACGTTCAAGAGATCCAACACGATCTGCGTTTTCTCCGCGTCCACCAGTTTCTTCAGCGCGGCTTCCAAATCCGGCGCGGTGGCGCTGTCCACCCGGCCCGAGACGGACACAACTGCGACCGCGCCGCTATCCTGAATTGAGATCTGCATGATGGGTCTCCTGACATTGATGAAGCGCCGCGATTATACCGAAAGACCGGGGCCGGGACAACCAAGCGCCGGCCGGCGTTATAACTTAGCGCTCAGGCGCGTGGCCGCCAAGCTCAAACCGATGAAGATCCAGAACAGCGCGCCGGCCGCCTGAAAGGCCAGGTTGAAGAAGTAATGATCCACCAGGCCCACGGTCAGCGCCGCCACCAGCCCCGCCAGCAGCCCCAGCCAGACCGCCGTCAGAGCCTCATCCTGATACACCCGCCGGCGCCGCGCCAGGGCCCACCCCATGACCGCCGCGATGACGGCCGCAAAGCCGGCCAGCCCCACCAGCCCCATCTTGGACGCAATCAACAGATAGGCGTTGGAGACGCCCAGGTAGATGTCCTTCTCGGGCGTCCCCGCAAAGCCCACCCCCAGCCAGGGGTAGCGCCCGATCAGCGTGAGCGCGTCCTTGTACTCGCCGAAGCGCATCTGCGTGGCCAGATCCTGGCCCAGCAGGCCGCTGAGGAAATGGGTGACGTAGTCCTGGGTGACCGGCAGCACCAGGATCAGGGCCGCGCCCAGCGCCAGCACCACCACCATGCGCCGATAGCGCAGCAGCGCGATGAACAGCAGCCCCGCCGCCAGAGCCGTCAACGCCCCGCGCGAGAACGTCAGCAGCAGGCACGTCAGCAGCAGCCCAAAGACGCCGGCCGCCAGCCAGCGCCGGCCAAAGACCGAGCGCCGCGTCAGCAGCTGCGGCGCGGCCAAGGCCCCCAGCATGGCCAGCATCCCGCCCAAAGCGTTCGGGTCCACAGAAGTGGCAATGGCGCGCTCGGCGTTCGCCGGATTGTCCTCAATGTAGCGCAGCACGCCGCCGGCTGGGTAATTAAAAACGCGCAGGGCGGAGAGCGCGCTCTCGGCGGCCGGGTCCGGCAGGAGATACAACCCGATGCCCAGGACGGCCGCCAGCGTCCCGCCGACCAGCAGGACGCGCACCAGCCGGTCCAGCGTGGCCTGCTCGCTGACGTAATCCACCAGAATGACCACGAAGCCGATGCTCAGCAGCATCTCGCCAAATTGGCGCAGCAGGTTGGCGGTCAGCGGGCCGTTGGGCAGGCCGGCGGTGAAGCTGAAGAGCATCAGGGCCAAGAAGACCGCGATCACGCCATGCGCCGGCGTGAGGGTCAGCCGCCGGCGCCGGCCGGTCATCCACTCCAGCCCGTAAACCAGCAGCACCACCGCCATCGCCAAGTCCAGGAAGGTCGGCGTGAACACGATCTTGAAGGGCACGCCCCCGAACGGCAGCAGCGTGATGATGGCGATGGTGGCCCACAGGCCGACTTCCAAATGGCTGAGCGCCAGCAGGGACGCGGCCAAGCCCGCCACCACGCCCACCGCGATCAGCGGGCCGGCGAAGCCCAACAGCGCCCCCACCGCCACGGCCGTTAACGCCAACGCCAGGCCCAGCCAAACGGCGTAGGCGCGCGGCGGCGTGCGGGCGGGATCCAGGGTCGGCGTCATGGCGAGTGAACGGGTCTCACGGTTGTCCGAGGCCGCGCACGCGCACGGCATTGTCGGGCCACGGCGCGCCGTCCGGCTGAAAAGCGGTCAGGCGCGCGCCGCTGACGGGATCATACCATCCCAAGCGCAGGTCACAACACGCCGGCGGCAGATCGGGCGGCAACGCGATCAGGCGCTCATCCACCACTACCTGCCCCGGCTGCCAGGCCGTGGTCGGCCAATCGCCGGCCAGCGGCGGCGCATCCGCCGGCGGCGCCACGGCCGCGCCCTGGGCATCCACCAGATGCGCGAAGACCGTGTAATCGGCGGGCAGGGCTTGGCCGGCGCGCCAGTAGAGGGTCAGCCGCAGCGTCCCGCC
>JAGOBN010000783.1 GCA_017999235.1 Anaerolineales bacterium
CTTTGGAGTATTCCCCCAGGCGCTTGCCGGCCGCCTCGCCCATGCCAAACCGCTCAATCAGGGCCGCAATCCGGAGGCGGCGCGCGGCCGGCGGGACGCCGTACAGTTCGCCGTAGAAATCCAGATATTCCTCCGACCGCATGCGAAAATACAGGCCGTGATGCTCGGTCAGGACGCCCACGCTGCGGCGCACCTCATCCGGCGCGCGGACCACGTCATGGCCGGCCACCCGCGCCCAGCCGGAGGTCGGCTTGAGGATGGAGGTCAGCATCCGCACGGTGGTGGTCTTGCCGGCGCCGTTCGGCCCCAGCAGGGCCAGCACCTCGCCCGGCTGGACGGTCAGCGAGACGGCGGTCACGGCTTCAAAGGCGTCAAAGCGCTTGGTCAGTTCATGAGCTTCAATCATCATCGGTTCCCGGCGGCATTATAACCCCCGGCTATAATGACGCCCGACCGTGAAAGACTTCTACGCCGCCCTCCGGCGGGCCGCCGCGCCCGCGACCGCCACTCCCGTCCAACGGCGCAACTTCATCAATGTGCAGGTGGACGCCGTCGGCATCGGCCTGTCAACGGCCGCCGCCACCTTCCTGCCGGTCTTCCTGACGCTCCTGGGCGCCAGCAACTTCCAGGTGGGCCTGCTCACCGCCATGCCGTCGCTGACCGGCCTGGCGTTGGGCGTGGTGGTCGGGCGGTTTCTGCAAGGCCAGCGCCAGATCGTGCCGGCCTTCAGCCGGGCGCGCTTCCTGGTGGTCTCGGCCTACGCGCTCACCGGCCTGATGCCGTTCGTGGCGCCGCCGGCCTACGCGGTGCCGGCCGTGCTCGGCATCTGGGCGCTGGTCACCCTGCCCCAGGTGGCCGTCAACGTCGGCTTCTCGGTGGTGATGAACGCCGTGGCCGGCCCCAAACTGCGCTACGACTTATTGAGCCGGCGCTGGTCGATCCTGGGGCTGACCTCCGCCGCCGTGGTGGCGGTGGCCGGGCAGGTGCTGGACCTGATCGCGTTCCCGACCAATTATCAGCTCACCTTCCTGGCGCTCTCGGTAGGCGGCCTGATCAGCCTGATCTTCTCCAGCCGCATCGTCATCCCGGATCAGCCGGCGCTGCCGCCCGCGCCGGCCGGGCAATCCTGGCTGGCGCGCGTGCGCGGCGAACTGCGGACCATCGCCCAGTATCCCGACTACGTGCGCTTTACGGCCAAGCGCTTCGTCTTTCTCTCCGGCATCGCGCTGGGCACGCCGCTGGTCCCGCTGTACCTGGTGCGCGAGGCCCACGCCCCCAACAGTTGGATCGGCTTGATCAGCACGACCCAATCCTTTGTGATGATCTTTGGGTATGCGTTCTGGTCGCGGGCCTCCCGCGCGCGCGGGGCGCGCTTCGCGCTCACCTGGACCACCTTCGGCCTGGCGCTGTACCCGGCCCTGCTGTCCACCACGCAGGAGGTGCGCGTCATCGCCGGCCTGGCCGGGCTGGCCGGCCTCTTTCAAGCCGGCCTGGATTTGGTGTTCTTCGATGAGTTGATGAAGACGGTGCCGCCTGAGCGGACGGCCGTGTTCGTCTCGCTGGCCCAGAGCCTGCAATATCTCTCGGGCGTCGCCGCGCCGCTGCTGGGCACGGTGCTGGCGGACAATCTGGGCCTGGGGGGCGCGCTCTTGGTCAGCGCGGCGCTGCGCGGCCTGGGCTGGGCCTTGTTTACTTTGGCCGGCCGGCCGGCGGCCAAATAAAAACGCGGAGGGGGGCGCCCTCCGCGTCACGGTCATTCGGCCTGGGGTTCGGCCGGCGCCGCCGGCTCCGGGTCGCCCACGGCCGGCGCCTTGAGCTCATGCCGGCGCGGACGCCGCCGGCGCGAGACCAGCGTCAGCAGCGCGCCGACCGCCACCACCAGCAGGAAGGCTTGATTGGTGTTGAGTCCCAGGAATTGGGCGTTGTCCAGCCGGATGAAGTCCAGCAGGAAGCGCTCCAGCGGATAAGCAATCAGATACAGCAGGAACAGGTCGCCCTTACGCCAGTGCTCGGCATAGCGCCGGCCCAGATAGAGCAGCGCCCCGCAGATCAGCAGGTTCCCCAGCGACTCATATAAAAACAGCGGGTGGAAGCGCAGGGCCGGATCGGTGTAGCCGGGCAGCCGGTACGCGGCGTCGATGTTCAGGCCCCAGGGCAGCGTCGTCGGCGCGCCGTACAGCTCCTGGTTGACAAAGTTGCCCCAGCGCCCGATGGCCTGACCGAGCGGCACGGCCGGCGCCGCCACATCCAACAGGCTCACAAAGTCGATCTTGTTCTTGCGGGTGAAGAGATAGAGGCCAAGCAGGCCGCCCAGCACGGCGCCGGGGATGCCCAGGCCGCCGTTCCACACCGACAGCGCCTCCAACGGGTGTTCCAGATAGTAGGCGGTGGTGATGCCCTGCTCCACCATGCTGGGCGGCGGGGTGAAGATGTGCCACAGCCGCGCGCCGACGATGCCGCCGATCAAGGCCCAGATCAAGCCGTCCCAGACATGGTCCGGGTTGAGGCCGCGGCGTTTGGCCTCCCACGCGGCCAGATAGGCGCCGGCGAAAGCGCCCGACACCAGAATCAAGCCGTAAAAGCGCAGGTACAGCCA
>JAGOBN010000101.1 GCA_017999235.1 Anaerolineales bacterium
CAGCGGGGTGGGGACCGGCGTGGGCAGGGGGTCCAGGGCCTGCACCTCCTGGACCATGGCCTGGGCGGCCTCGCGATTCAGGTTGTCCAGGATGGTCTTGCCGTTGTAGAACACATAGCCCAGGCCGATCACGGCGCCAACTTCCACGATCAGGAGCAGCGCGTCCATCAGCCGGCGCGCGCGGCTGCGCGACCGGGGCGCGCGCGGGGCCGCCTCGGGCGCGGCGTCTTCCCCGGCCGGCACGGCGGGCAGGGCCCGGCCGGTGGCGCGGTATTGGGCCAGGCGCGCCTCACGCGCCAGGCGTTTTTTCTCCGCCAGCACGCGCTGCAGCTCGGCCACGGAGAGGTCGTCAACAGACCGGCGGTCTTTCATGCGTCACCTAGCGGCGGTTATTCCAGGACACCCACGCGCACGTTGCGGAAGCGGGCCGGCGCCGCGCCATGGCCGGTGTGCATCACCTGGGCCGGCTGGCCTTTGCCGCAGTTCGGGGTGCCGTACATGACCCAGTGGTTGGCGTCGCAGACGGCGTCACAGCTGCGCCAGAAGGCCGGCGTGTTGCCGGTGTAGGTGCAGTTCTTGAGCAGGCGGCCCAGTTTGCCGCCCTTGATCTCGTAGCCGACCTCGGTGCCAAACTGAAAGTTGTAGCGCTTGTCGTCAATGCTCCAGGAGCGGTTGGTCTCCAGGAAGAGGCCGGCGTCGGTGTCGGCGATCAGGTCGGCCAGCGTCCACGGCCCCGGCTCCAGGCTGACGTTGGTCATCCGCACCAGCGGCACCCGGTTCCAGCCGGCGGCGCGCATGCAGCCGTTGGAGGGCAGGTCCAGGCGGGCGGCCGTCTCCCGCGACATCAAGTAGCCGACGAACAAGCCGTCCTTGACGATCGGGGTGGCGCTGGCCGGCACACCCTCATCATCCCAGCCGAAGGTCCCCAAGCCCGTCGGGCGCAGGGCCTCGGCGGTCAGGTTGACCACCTCCGCGCCGTAGCGGAAGCGGCCCAGCTTCTCGGGCGTCAAGAAGGAGCCGCCGGCGTAGGCGGCCTCCGCGCCAAAAACCCGGTCCAATTCAATGGGATGGCCGCAGGATTCGTGGATCTGCAGCGCCAGCTGGGAGGCGCCCAGAATGACGGTGGTGAGGGTGTCCGGCGGGCAGGGGGGCGCGGTCAGGAGCTGGACGGCCTCGGCCGCCACGCGCTCCGCCTGGCCCGGCAGGTCCAGCGCCAGGATGTACTCCCAGCCGGCCGTGCCTTGCTGGCGCTCAGCCGAGTTGGGGTAGGAGCGGCGCTGCACATCATCGTCGGAGACGGCCGTGGCCACGATCCCGCCGCCGGCCTCGTAGAGCGTCTGCTCCAGGTCGGCGCCTTCCGTGTTGGCGAAGGCTTTGTGCTCGCGGATAAAGACCAGGCTGCCATGCCGCACCAGGGCCGCCGCGGCGCCGCGCCCGCCGCGTTCCAGCGCCGCGTCCGCCTGCAGCAGCAGTTCCAGTTTGGTCTCGGTGGAGACCCCGAACGGGTCGATTTGAATGGGCGTGGTGTAGGTGCCACGGCTGGCGGCCGGCGGCCCCAGCCGCACCGGGCCATCCGGCGCGCGGGCGGACGCGTGCGCGATCTGCACCGCCTGGCCGGCCACGCGGTCCGCCTCGGCCGCCGTCAGCACCCGGCTGGCCGCGAAGCCCCAGGCGCCGGCGTCCGGCGGGCCGACCAGCACGCGCACGCCAAAGCCGAACGACTCGGTCCGGCTCAAGCCGTCCACGCTGCCGTTCTTCACCGAGAGGCTTTCCTCGGCGCTTTGGATCAGGCGCACGTCGGCATACCGCGCGCCGCGGCGGCGGGCGGTCTCCAGGGCGCGGGCTAATAGGAGGTTCATGCGGTTGCCTCATACAACCGCCCAGTCGGGCGCAGCATGCCGCCATTATAGCGGCGCCGGCCGGGGCGCTTCCACCCGGCCGCGTCCCACGGTTATAATGCCGACCATCAGGCCGCTGTTCGGACGGGAGTCCTATGTTCAAAAAAGTCCTCATCGCCAACCGCGGCGAGATCGCCGTGCGCGTCATCCGCGCCTGCAAAGAGCTGGGCATCCATACCGTGGCCGTCTACTCCGAGGTGGACCGCGGCGCCCTGCATGTGCGGTACGCGGATGAAGCCTACCTGTTGGGGCCGGCGCCCTCGCGCGAGAGCTATCTGCGGGTGGACAAGCTATTGAGCATCGCGCGCCAGGCGGAGGTGGACGCCATCCACCCCGGCTACGGCTTCCTGGCCGAGCGCGAGGACTTCGCCCAGGCCTGCGCCGACGCCGACATCGCCTTTATCGGCCCCAAACCCTCGGCTATCGCGGCCATGGGCGATAAGGCCGTGGCGCGCGCCACGGTGGCCAAGGCCGGCGTCCCCGTCATCCCCGGCACCGAGGGGGAGGGCAGCCTGCGCAACGACGAACTGCTGGCCATCGCCCCGCAGATCGGGTTCCCGCTGCTCATCAAAGCCACGGCCGGTGGCGGCGGCAAGGGCATGCGCGAGGTCAAAACCCTGGCCGAGATGCCGGGCCTGCTGGCCTCCGCCCGCCGCGAAGCCGAGGCCGCCTTTGGCGACGGCAACGTCTACCTGGAAAAGCTCATCACCGGCGCGCGCCACATCGAGATCCAGATCCTGGCCGACCACTTCGGCAACGTCATCCACCTGGGCGAGCGCGAGTGCTCGCTGCAGCGCCGGCACCAAAAGGTATTGGAGGAGGCTCCGTCGCCGTTTATCGCCGACGACGAGGCTTTCCGCCAGCAGATGGGGGCCATGGCCTGCCGCGCGGCGGCGGCCGTGGATTACCACAACGCCGGCACCATCGAGTGCCTGGTGGATAAAGACAAAAACTTCTACTTCATGGAGATGAACACGCGCCTGCAGGTGGAACATCCGGTCACCGAGCTGGTGACGGGCGTGGATATCGTCAAAGAGCAAATCCGCATCGCGCGCGGGCGCAAATTGCGCTACACCCAGGCCGATATCAAGCTCAACGGCTGGGCCATCGAGTGCCGCATCAACGCCGAGGACCCGTATCAGAACTTCATGCCGTCCACCGGGCGCATCGAGGTGACGGTCCTGCCCACGGGCCCCGGCATCCGCGTGGACACCGGCGTGTACGCGGGCTTTGAGATCACGCCCTACTACGACTCGCTCATCGCCAAATTGATCTGCTACGGCGAGACCCGCGGCGAAGCCATCCTGCGCATGCGCCGCGCGCTGGAGGAATACCGCATCATCGGCGTGAAGACCACCATCCCCCTGCATCAGCGCATCCTGGATTCCCACCGCTTCCTGGCCAGCAACTTCGACACCCGCTTCTTGGAGGAGCGCTTCAGCCTGGAAGAAGCGGAGGAGGGGCGCGAGACGCGGCCGGAGATTGCGGCCATCCTGGCCACCCTGGCCGCGCACCGCCATGGCCAGCAGGCGGCGCAGGTGGTGCAGCGCGGCCAGCGCGATTCCAGCAACTGGAAATGGGTGGGCCGCTACGAGCGCATGCACCGGTGAGGAGCCGGCCCCCGGAGAACTCGCCGGCGCTGTGGCAGCCGTGGCCCCGGCCGCTCTGGCTGGTGGTGGCGCTTTACACGGTGCTGGCCCTGGCCTATAACGCCGCCCAGCCGCCGTTTGAACCCTCCGACGAGCAATACCAGTTCGGGTACATCCGCTATCTCAACGACCATGCCGCCCTGCCGGTGGCGCGGGTGGGCGAACTCTCCGGCTACCATCATCCGCCGGCCTACTTCCTCCTGGCGGCCGCGCTGAGCTGGCCCTTCCCGGCGCCGGATTTGGCCGATTACGCCGCGCGCATCAACCCCTACGCCCGCTTCCGGCATTGGGAGCCCAGCGTCGACAACAAGACGCTCTATCTCCACGGCCCGTGGGATGCCTGGCCGTGGCAGGCCACCGCTTTGGCCGTGCATGTGACGCGGCTGATCTCATTGGCCCTGGGGCTGCTGACCGTGCTGCTGACGTACCAAAGCGCGGCCGTGGTCTTTGATGAAGACGCGGGCCTGCTGGCCGCCTGTTTGACGGCCTTCACGCCCATGTTCACGTCCTTAAGCGGGGCATTGCAGAACGATCTGGGAGCCGCCGCCGCCGGCGCCGCCGTGATCTGGCTCGGCGTCCGCTGGGCGCGCCACGGGTTCACCCTCCGGCGCGCCGCCCTCTTGGGGGCGCTGGCCGGCCTGGCGGCGCTGATGAAGCTGACGGCCGCTTTCCTGCTGCCCCCCGCCGGCTTATTGGTCCTCGCGTGGGCGGCCCAAGCCGTCCGCCGGCGGGCGTTGAGCTGGCGGCGCGGGCTGGGCCTGGGCGCGAGCTTTGGCCTGGGCGCGGCTGGCGCGGCTGGCTGGTGGTTCGCGCGCAACCTGATGCTCTACGGCGACCTGACCGCCAACAACATCAACCTGGCGAATTTCGGCGGACAGACCTCGCTCTGGGAGGGCCTCCAGCAGTGGCCGGCCATGCTGCCCTATGCTTGGACCACCTACTGGGGCCGCATCGGCCACGGCGGCATTGTGCTGCCGGATTGGATGTATCAAGCGGTGGCCGGGCTGGTGGTGCTGGGCTTGTTTGGCCTGGCCCAGCGCTGGCGCCGCGCCGGCCTGGATCTTGCCCAGACCTTCCTGGCCGGGGCCGGCCTCTTTGTTCTGTTGGGCCTGCTGATCTACATCACCCTCAGCCCAACCGGCGCCAATGGCCGCTACGCGTTTCCGGCCAGCGCCGCTTACGGCGCCCTGCTGGCGGCCGGCCTGTTGGCGCTGGTCCCGGCCGCGCGCCGGCGCTGGGCCGCGCTCGGCCTGGGCGGGCTCATGGCCGTCTTCAGCACGGTGGTCCTGGCGGGCTATGTGTGGCCGGCCTATGCCCTGCCGCCGGCCCTGTCCGCTGTGCCGGCCACAGCCACGCCCCTGGACGCCAATCTGGGGGATACCGCGCGGCTGCGCGGTTATGAGGTCAGCCCGCCGGCCGCGCGGCCCGGCGACCGAGTGGTTCTCACCCTGTACTGGGAGCCGCTGAGCCCCACGGACCGGCCGTATTCGGTCTATGTGCATCTGCTGGACGCGGCGGATCAGCTCATCGCCCAGCGCGACACTTATCCGGGCCTGGGCCGTAACCCGACCACCGTTTGGACGCCGGGCCGGCTGTTCGCCGACCGCTATCTGGTCATCGTGCCGCCTGAGACGCCGGCGCCGCTGACCGCGCATTGGAAGGCCGGCCTGTGGCAGGCCGAGACCGGCGATTACGCCTTCTTATTGGACGCGGCCGGCCAACCCGTGGACTCGGGCGTGGCCTTTGGCGCGCTGACGCTGACCTCCCGCTGATGCCTAAACTGACCTGGTCCCGCCTCACGTACTGGCTGCTGGCGCTGAGCGGCGTCGTTTTTTTGATCTGGCTGCGCGCCCGCCAGCCGTACAACATTGTGGACGACGCCTACATCACCTTCCGCTATGCGCGTAATCTGGCGGCCGGGGTGGGCTTCGTCTACAACGCCGGCGAGCACGTGCTTGGCACGACGACGCCGGCCTATACGGGCTTGCTGGCGCTGGCGGCGCTGGTCAGCGGCGTCTACGATTTTCCGCGCCTGGCGCTGGCCCTCAACGCCGGCTGTGACGCGCTCACTTTGGCCCTGCTGCTGCGGCTGACGGCGCGCCTGACCGGCCGGCGCTGGCTGGGGCTGGTGATGGCCCTGCTCTTCACCCTGGACGCACGCCTGATCGATTTTTCCACCGGCGGCATGGAGAGCAGTTTCAATCTCTTGAGCATCGTCCTGACCCTGACGCTGGCTTTCCACAACCGGCCGCGCTGGGCGGCGCTGGCGGCCGGCCTGGCGGTGCTGGTTCGGCCGGATGGCGCCACCCTGGCGGCGGCGCTCTTCCTGGCGCTGGGCCTGCCGGTGCTGCGCCAGCCCAAACGCTGGCCGTGGGCCGAAGCCGGCCTGTTTCTGGCCGTCGTCGCGCCGTGGTTGATCTTCGCCTTCGCCTACTTCGGCCAGCCCATCCCGCAGTCCGTGCTGGCTAAGTCCGTGGTCTACCGGCTGGAAGGCGGTCTGGCCTTCCGCGCCTTTCTGGTGCAGCTGCGCACGGTCTTCCCGTTCAGCGTGCCGCCCGTGCAGGACCCGGAGCCGCTGGGGCGGCAGGCGCTGCAGGCGGTCTTGCCGGCCGCGCTGGCGGGCCTGGGGCTGTGGACGGTCCAGCGCCGGCATCGCTCGGCCTGGCTGCTGGGCGCCTACATTGTTTTCTTCATCGCCTTCTTCTCGGTGGGCAACCCGTTGTGGCTGGGCTGGTACGAGATCCCGCTGCTGCCGCTCTACCAATTGCTGATCATCGCCGGCGCGGCGTGGCTAGGACAACGGCTCCCGGGCGCGGCGGCGCGCCATGGCGCGCCGCTGCTGATGGCGGTGGTGATGGCCGTCCCCCAGCTCTCGCGCCTCAATGCGCTGCCCTGGGAGCAGGCCCAACGGCCGCGCTTCGTGGTCAATTCGTCTTTCAACAAGGAGCGCGAAGCCGATTACACCACCCTGGCGCAGATGCTGGCGCCGGCGGCCGCGGCCGGCCGGGCGGTGGCCATCCCCGAGATCGGCGCGTTTGGCTGGCGGTATCCCGGCCGCATCTTCGACACCACCGGCCTGGTAACGCCGGAAACGCTGAAGTATTTTCCGCTGCCGCCGGAGGTGCCGGTGGGCCTGTACACCGTCCCGCGCCGCATGATTCTGGACCTGCGGCCGGAGTGGTTCATCACCTTCGATTCATTCATCGCCGAGGACCTGCGGCCGGACGCGCCGGATTTCCTGGCGCTCTACCAGCCCACCATCGGGCTGGTGAGCCGTTCCACCTATCCCACCCAGCGCCTGGTGGCGTATCGCCGGCGCGATCTGCCCAACGAGACGGAGCCGCCGGCCGGGCTGACGCCGTACCCGGTGATATTTGACGGCGGCCGGCTGAGCCTGGCCGGCTACTTCACCGCCTGGGGCGCGACGCCGGGGTATCGGTATCTGGAGATCACGGCGGTCTGGCGCGGCGGCGCGGATGTGGCGGGGCGTGATCTGCTGGTGCGCGCCGATCTGAGCGCGGCCGACGGCACGCCGCTCTTCCAAATCCTGAACTATCCCGGCGACGGGCTGTTTCCCACGCCGGCCTGGACCGCCGGCCAATGGCTGCTGGACCGCTATCAGCTCAAGCTGCCGGCGGAGGCCGCGGCCGGCGCGGCGTATCAGGTGCGGTTGACGCTGCTGGATAACGTCACCGGCGCGGTGGTGCCGGCTCAGGCCGCCGGGCCGGCCAAAGTCGAGGATAATACGGTCATCCTTCCGGAACAGGGCGCGCCATGAAATACATCACCACCATCAATGACAAGACCTATACCATTGAGATTAACGACGACCACCACATCACGCTGGACGGCGTGGAGTACGGGGTGGATTTGGCGCGCATCGGTGACCAGCCGGTTTACACCCTGCTGTTGAACGGCCAATCGTTTGAGGGCTTTGTGTATGAGGGCGAGGCGGCCGACGTTTGGGAGGTGCTCTTGCATGGCGGGTTGTACACCGCCCTGGTGGAGGACGAACGCGAGAAGCGCCTGCGGACGGCCGGCGGCGTGGCGGCCGCCAGCGCGTCGGGCGAGTACCACCTCAAAGCCCCGATGCCGGGCTTGATCGTGGCGGTGCCGGTGGAAGAAGGCCAGGCGATTAAGAAGGGCGACAACCTGATCATCCTCGAGTCGATGAAAATGCAGAACGAGCTCAAAGCGCCGCGTGATGGCACCGTGGCGCGCATCAAGGTCAAGCCCGGCGACAGCGTGGAGCATCATCAAGTGCTCATCAGCGTGACCTAAGGCCGGCCGGGGCCATGACGCTCTGGCGCATGGGCGGCTGGGCGGCCCTGGTGGCCGGCGTGTGTGCGGCGTATTATGGGACTGGCCTGGCCGCCGTCCCCTTTCACCCGGACGAGAGCACGTACATTTATATGAGCCGGGATTTTGCCACGCTGTTTCTGGAGCGCTCGCCGGCGGCGCTGGTCTGGCGGCCCGGCCAGCCCATCACTCCGGAAGTTCGCTACCGCCTGCTGGACGCGCCGCTGAACCGTTATCTGATTGGCTTGGGCTGGTGGGGGGCGGGTTGGTCGGCGGCGGAGCTCAACGCCGATTGGGTTTGGAGCGCGAGTTGGCAGGCCAACCTGGCGGCCGGCCGCATTCCCCCGCCGGGTTTGCTGCTGGCCAGCCGCTGGCCGGCCGCGCTGCTCGCGGCCCTGACGGCGGCCCTGGTGTTTGGCCTGGGCGTCGCCGCGCGCGGGTGGGCGGCGGGAACGCTGGCGGCCGGCCTGCTGGCCCTGCACCCGCTCATGCTGCTGCATGGCCGGCGCGCGATGGCGGAAGGACCCCTGCTGTTTACCTCCGCGCTGGCGGTGGCGGCCGGCGTATGGGCCGCCCGGCGGCTGGATCAGCGGGCGCGGCCCAGCCTGGGGCGGTTGGCCCTGATTGGCGCCGGCCTGGGTCTGCTGGCCGGTCTGGCTTTAGCCAGCAAGCACAGCGCGCTGGTGCTGGGGCCGGCCGTATTAGCGCCAGCGGCGGCCGCCATCTGGCAGTCGCCGGAGACGCGCCGGCGCCGGGTCAGGCAGCTCGCGGTGCTGGGATTGGCGGCGCTGAGCGCGGCGGGGGCCCTCACCTTGGCGCTCAACCCGGTGCTGTGGGCGGCGCCGGCTGATGCCCTGCGGGCGATGTGGGCGGCGCGCCTTCAATTGAGCGGCGCCCAAACGGCCGGGCAGCAGATCTTGGCGCCTGGGCAGGTGCTGCCGGCCGCGCCCGATCGGCTGCGGGCGGCGGTGGTGAACGTGTATCTCGCGCCGCCGGCCGTCTGGGACGTGCCGGCGGCGAACCACCTGGGATATTTGGAGCCGCAGGCCCGCGCCTACTTTGCCGGGCCCGGGCGCCAAAGCCCGCTGTGGGCGGGCGCGCTGTTGGCGGGCCTGACGACGGCCGGCCTGGCTTTCAGCGCTTTACGCTTATTCCGGGACCGGCTGGGGCCGGCCACCCGCGCCGAACAGGGCCTGTGGGCCTGGGGCGGCGCCACCGTGCTCTTTACGCTGCTGGCGGTTTCCATCGACTGGCAGCGCTATTTTCTGCCGCTGTTGCCGGCGGTCTGCTTGTTCGCGGCGCTGGGCCTGGAGGGCCTGGCGGCGCCGTTGGCGCGCCGGCTCACTCGTGTCCGCACTTCAACCTCATGACCTCTCTCGCCGACCAACACCAAGCTTGGGAAGACCACGTCCTCGGCCCGACGCTCCGCAAGAACCCGGAGCGCCAGCCGCGCTTTGAAACCTCGTCTGGGATTCCGCTGGAGCGGCTGGCTCTGCCGGCCGACCCGGACCCGGATTACGCCGAGCAGTTGGGCTTCCCCGGCGCGTATCCGTTTACGCGCGGCATCCAGCCCACCATGTATCGCGGCCGCTTCTGGACCATGCGCCAGTATGCGGGCTACGCCACGGCCGAGGAGG
>JAGOBN010000785.1 GCA_017999235.1 Anaerolineales bacterium
AACGTCCCGATGCAGGCGCTGTTCAACAAGCTGGGCTACGCCCGCGATCCGGAGTGGCAGCAATGCCAAAAGGACCGGTAGGGTGGTTGGCGCGGCCGCGCTGACACCATGCCGCCACCCTGACCTTTCAGCCGCTGACCGCGCCGGACGGCGATGTGGTCCGCCGGTTCCTGTATCACGCCCTCTATGTGCCGGCCGGCCAGCCGCCGTCTCCGCCGGAGATCGGTGAGCAGCCGGTCCAAGAGTGAAAAGTGCTAAACTAAGCTTGGTCGGTGGCGGGGTGGGGCGCCACTCTGGGAAGTGGCCCAACTGGAGGAGTAGGGCCGCGACAAGCAGGGTCACTCCCAGGTCAGCCAGGGTTCAAGATGAAGAGCCAGCGCAGCCTCCGCATGGCGGAAGTAGAAAATGTGACGCTTTGCATGCTAGGGCAAACCTGACCGGTCAGGCCGCTTGGGAATCACCAACCGCCGATGCAGGCATGACTGGGATAACGAGCCATCCATCAATTGCCAGCCATTGGCGATGGCCGGCCGGCTCACTGCCGTAGGAAACGCCATATGGCCAAGCCATCAACTCCAACCCGCCGCTCGTCGCGGACGCCGGCTCCTGTTCATCCTAGAACAGCCGCGCGCCCACCGAAACCGCCTTTTCCAGTCGTAGGCCTGGGCGCCTCCGCCGGCGGCCTGGAAGCTTTGGAAGCATTTCTCGCCCATGTGCCGGCCGGCAGCCAACTGGCGTTTGTCGTCGTCCAACACCTTGACCCCACTTACAAGGGCATGTTGGTGGAGTTGCTTCAGCGCGCCACGCCTCTGCCCGTTATCCAAATCAAGGACCGCATGCGTGTCAGACCCGGTCAGGTGTATGTGATCCCGCCCAACAAAGACCTGTCGATCCTGCACGGGGTTTTGCATCTCCTTGACCCGGTGGCGCCGCGCGGCCTGCGCCTGCCCATCGACCTCTTCTTCCGGGCGCTGGCCGCCGACCAGCAGGTGCGCAGCATCGGCGTCATCCTGTCCGGCATGGGTTCGGATGGCACACTAGGGGTGCGCGCTATCAAAGAACAGGCCGGCCTGGTCCTGGTCCAGGAACCCAGCTCGGCCAAATTCGACGGTATGCCGCGTAGCGCCATCGACGCCGGCCTGGCAGATATCATCGCCCCGGCCGAAGAGCTGCCCGGGAAACTCAGCGCCTATCTGCAGCGAACGCCTCTGCTGGCAAAAGCGGAACTCGCCTCAGACCATAAAACCCAGACCGCCCTGGAGAAGGTGATCATCCTCCTGCGCGCGCAGACGGGGCATGATTTTTCTCTGTACAAGAAGACCACCATCCAGCGGCGGATTGAGCGCCGCATGGGCCTGCACCAGATCGACCGAATCGCCACCTATGTGCGCTTTTTACAGGAAAACCCGCAGGAAGTGGAGTTGCTCTTCCGCGAGTTGCTGATTGGCGTAACCCGCTTCTTCCGTGATCCGGCAGCCTGGGAGGCCCTCCAGCGCCTGGCGTTGCCGGCCCTGCTAACTGAGCGCGGATCGCGCCCAATACTGCGGGCCTGGGTGCCGGGCTGCGCCACCGGCGAAGAGGCGTATACCCTGGCGATCTTGTTCAAGGAAACCCTGGAAGCGCAGACGCCGATGGGCTCCGGCCGAGCGGTGCCGCTGGCCACGTTGCAGATCTTCGCGACCGATCTTGATTCGGCCGCCATCGCGCGGGCGCGGGAGGGGATCTTCCCGGCCAATATCGCGGCGGACGTCTCCGCGGAGCGGCTGGATCGTTATTTTGTCAAAGTTGAGCGGGGCTACCAGGTCGCCAAACCCATCCGCGAAATGGTGATCTTCGCCACCCAGAACGTTATCATGGATCCGCCCTTTACTAAGCTCGATTTCTTGAGCTGCCGCAATCTGCTGATCTACTTGACCGCCGACCTGCAGAAGAAACTCCTGCCTCTTTTCCATTACAGTTTGACCCCAGGCGGGTTTTTACTCCTGGGGAGCGCGGAGACCATCGGTACGCTGGGCGACCTTTTCGCGACCGTGGACGGTCCGGCCCGCTTGTATCGCCGGCTGGAACCCGGGTCGATGAGTGTCTCCATCGAATTTCCGGCCGCGTCCCGGGAAGTTCCCGCCAGCCTATTGCCCCAGCCCATGAAGCCGGCCGCCGGCCTGCAAACGCTGACGGACCAACTGCTTCTGCAAACCTATGCGCCGGCGGCGGTGTTGACCAGCGCCCAGGGCGACATCCTGTATATCAACGGGCGGACCGGCAAGTACCTGGAGCCGGCGGCCGGCAAGGCCAACTGGAACATCTTCGCCATGGCCCGGCCGGGCCTGGCTCATCGGCTCAGAGGCGCTTTCGTCGAGGCGCGGCGGGAAAAGACAACGGTGACGCTGGCCGACGTTGTGGTGGGGACCAACGGCGGCACCCAGACGGTGGCGGTCACGGTGCAGCCGCTGGCTCAGCCCGAGGTCTTGCGTGAGATGGTCTTGGTCGTATTCACCGACGTGGCGGCCGCGCCCGCCACGCCAGCATCCCGGCCGAAACGGTCGGGTGATCGTAACCAACGGCTGGCCCAACTCGAGCTGGAGCTCGATCA
>JAGOBN010000786.1 GCA_017999235.1 Anaerolineales bacterium
CCGCCGCAAGCTGCGCGCCGATGAAGACCAGCGCCGCCGCCTCCACGCCCAGCGCCGGCAAACGCGCGCCGCGCCGCCACTGCCAGACCAGCCACGCGCCCAAGAGCCCGGCCGCCAGGCCGGCGGAAGCCAGTTGCACGGGGAAGGCGAACAAGCTGTTGATGGTGCCGCCCACCATCAGCCCGTACGACCACAGCAGCAGGAGCCCGGCTTCCCGAACCAGATAACCAACGGCCGGCGCGGCGGTTTTCATGGATTCCGTCCGTACACGGCCGCGACCGCGTCGCGGTAGAGCACGCGCCAGGCCGGGTCCGCGCTCAAGCGGTCCCCCAGCAGCGAGTCCGCTTCAATCAACACCAGGCGCACGCCAGCCTCATCCAGCACCGCCGCGTAGCCGGGCCGGCCCAACGCCACCCGCAAGTACTGGCGCAGGAAAGCGTCGTCGTAGAGATCTGTGCGGCCGTCAACGTACACGGGATAATCGGGATAGAGCGCCCAGGTGAGATAGGCGCCAAAGTTGTAGCTGTTGAACAGCGGGCCGGCCGGCCGCGTGCGCTGGATAAACGCCGCCGCCGCGCTGGGCGTGAAGGTCGCCAGCGCCTGCTCGTTCACGGCCGCCGGCAGCACCGCCGCCACCTTGACCGCCGCCGTCAGCGCCAACCCCAGCAGCAAGCCCCAATTCAGGGCGCTGAAACCGGCCGGCGCCGCGCGGGCGGCGGGCTGAGCCGGGGCGGCGCGGACCGCACTGAGCAACATGTCCGCATGGCGGGTGAGCAGCGGCGGCGCGACCACGGCCAGCAGCGGCAGATTGCGGCCGGCCAGGAAGCCCAGGTAGGCCGTGGCCAGCACCAGCAGCAGATCGGTGAGGTCCGGCGGCCGGCCGGAGAGCGCCACCACCGCCAACGTCGCCAGCAACAGCCACAAGAACGGCTGGGTCTCCACGGTGTGAAAATTGGGCGATTGCCACTCTTGGATAAAGTCGCGCAGCGCGCCAATGCCCACGGTCTTGAACGGATAGAGCAGCATCTCCGGGCCGGCCGGGTTGAGACAGACCGCCAGGCCGCAGGCCGCCGTGATCCCGCCCAGCCAGAGCAGGCCCGTCGCCGCCGGCGCGCGGCGCGTGGTGAACCAGGCCCAGCCCCACTTCAGCGCTTCGCCGGCCGCGGTCAGCGCCAGCAGGATGAAGCCCAGCGCCCAGCCGCCGTGAGCGTTGGCCCAGAACGCCATCAGCGGGGGCAGCAGCCCCAGGCGGTTGGGGCCGCCGCGCCGGAACAGATACAGAATGAGGGCGAAGGCGGCCGTCAACACCAAGGACACCAGCTGCGGCCGGGCCGACCAGTAGATGCCGGAGACCGTGGCGGCCAGCACCAGCGCAAAGGCGCGCAGCAACGGGTGGCCGGCGCAGGCGCGCTCCACGAAGTAGAAGGTCAGCGTCACCAGCGCGGCGGTGAACAGATTCAGGCCGGCATAGCCGAAGTTCACAAACAGCAGATAGAGCGGGACTTGGATGATCCAGCCGGGGATGCGCCAGGGCGCGCCGGCGCGCGGGTGGGAAAACGGGTCCACCTGCGGAATGGCGCCGTGCTCCACGATCCATTGGCCGGTGCGGAGATGCCACCAGGTGTCCGTGTCCACGGAGACGCGCGCCGCCATCGCGAAGATGGCGATGAAGGTCAGCGCGCCCACCAGGCGCGGCAGCGTCAGCCAGTGGAATCCGCGCTGGAGGATCATGGGCAGCAGAATTGGCCAAAACCCACCTCGGCGGGGGTTACGGCGCGGGAGAGAGCATAGAACACGTGGAAATCACCGATCTGGGCCTCCGCGAAACCCACGCCCAACGCCCGCAGGCCGGCCCGTAAACGCGCTTCCAGCGCGGGCTGACGGGTGGTAATGAACGCGGTCCGCGGGCCGGCTTGAGCCGCGGCCAAGTAAGGCGGATAGCGGTCATCGCGCGGCGTGTAACGAAAATCGGCGTGATACGGCAGCCGGGCCGCGAAAAGCAGGTCTTCGCCGCTGAGAAACGCCAGCGGGAAGGTCACCCAATAGTGGGTGTAGCCGCGCGTCTCGCCGCGCGCGCGCAAGAACCGGATCAGTTCCGGCAGCGCGCGCATATCCACTCGCGCCACGGGATCAAACTGCGTGGTCAGTCCCGGCGGAAAAGCGGCCGCCGCCTGCAGAGTGCCCCAGGCGTTGAACGCCACCAGCGCCAGCGCTAAAGCGGCCGCCACGCCCGCCCGCCACCGGCGCAGGCCGACCAGAAAGTCCGCCGTGAAAACGGCCAGGATCACTATCAAAGGCAGGAAATAACGGCCGGATGGGTCCGCGCCAAACGGCGTCAGCACGAAGGCCGCGCTCAACACGCCGGCGGTCCCCAACAACAACGTGTGGCCTGGGCGGCGCGAACGCCCGCGCAGCACCGTCCACAGGCCGGCACTATACACCACCGCCGCCAGCGGGGCGAACGGCAGCGCCAGCGCTTCCACGCTCCACGACGGGCGGAAGCCCCCCACCACCGTCGGCCCAAACAGCCCGAGGCTCAGCAGGCGCGCGCCCCACGCCGAGGCGCCGGCCAGGGCCGCCCCGCCCGTC
>JAGOBN010000102.1 GCA_017999235.1 Anaerolineales bacterium
GCCACGAACAGGCTGCCGCCGGCCAGCCCCACCACACTCAACTGGCGGGTGCGTCCGGGGTTCAGCGCGTCGCGGTGCTGGAGCCAGGCGGTCAGCCCGAGCCCGAAGGCCAGCATCGGCATGATCCAGGCGAACCCGGTGCAGCTCAGCAGGGCCGAGGCGCCGGCCAGCGCCGCCAGCAGGGCGGTGAGATCGGTGCCGTTGCCTTTGTAGGGCGCTTCGGGTTGGGCGGCGCGGGCCGCGGACGCCTGGCTGGGCGCGATGCCGGCGGCGTAGCGTTCCGGGGGGATGACCGTTTGGCCGGCGCGCAGGCGGTCGGCGGCGTGGTCCGGACACAGCCGCTGGCCGGCGTCCGTGTACCACAGACAGGCGCCGCACACCGGCTGAGCGCACAGCTCGCACTGTTCGACCGCGTGCCGGTCCGGGTGGCGATAGCAGGTGTTCGCAGGGGTCATAGAGGCCGGCCCACGCTAGAAAAAAGGGATTAGGGACCGCCGAGCGCTGAATCCCTAATCCCTTTATTCTAATCCCTAAGCCCGAAAACCTAGGTCCCCTCTTCCCAGGAGTTCAGGTACTTATCCTGCTCGGGGGTGAGGGTGTCGATGGTGACGCCCATCGCCATCAGCTTCAGGCGCGCGATCTCCTTGTCCATCACCTCGGGGATCGTGTAAACCTTCTTCTCCAGGTTGGCCGCGTTCTTGAGCATGTATTCCGCGCCCAGCGCCTGGTTGGCGAAGGACATATCCATCACGCTGGCCGGGTGGCCTTCCGCCGCGGCCAGGTTGATCAGCCGGCCCTCGCCCAGCAGGTTGATCAGCCGGCCGTCGTTGAGGGTGAACTGCTCCACGAACTCGCGCACATGGCGCTTGTCGGTGGACATCGCCTCCAGCGCCGCGATGTTGATCTCGACGTTGAAGTGGCCGGAGTTGGAGATGATGGCGCCGCTCTTCATCACCTCGAAGTGGTGCTTGTCCAGCACGCTCAGGTCGCCGGTGACCGTGCAGAAGATATCGCCGATCTTGGCGGCCTCGTGCATGGGCATGACGCTGTAGCCGTCCATCACGGCTTCCAGCGCCTTGAGCGGGTCGACCTCGGTGACGATGACGTTGGCGCCCATGCCGCGCGCGCGCGAGGCCAGACCGCGCCCGCACCAGCCGTAGCCGGCCACCACGAAGAGCTTGCCGGCCAGCAGCAGGTTGGTGGCGCGGATGATGCCGTCCAGGGTGCTCTGGCCGGTGCCGTAGCGGTTGTCAAAGAAATGCTTGGTGGCCGAGTCGTTGACGGCCATCACCGGGAACTTCAGGACGCCGTTGGCCTCCATGGCGCGCAGGCGGATGACGCCGGTGGTGGTCTCCTCGGTGCCGGCGACGATATCGCGCATCAGCTCGGTGCGGTCCTTGTGGATCGTGCTGACCAGGTCGCAGCCATCGTCCATCGTCAGGTGCGGGCGGTGGTCCAGCGCGGCCTTGATGTGCGTGTAGTAGGTCTGCGTGTCCTCGCCCTTGATGGCGTAGACCGGGATCTCGTCATGCACCACCAGCGAGGCCGCCACGTCGTCCTGGGTGGAGAGCGGGTTGGACGCGCACAGCACCACGTCGGCGCCGCCCACCTGCAGGGTGCGCATCAGGTTGGCGGTCTCGGCCGTGACGTGCAGGCAGGCCGAGACGCGCACGCCCTTGAGCGGCTGCTCTTTCTTGAAACGCTCGTAGAGCTGGCGCAGGACCGGCATCTCTTGCTCGGCCCATTGGATGCGGTAGCGGCCGCCCTCGGCCAGACGCTCGTTCTTGATATCGTGGGTTTTGGTCACTGAGTTCTCCTTTGGTTAGTGGTTAGCGATCAGTGGTTAGTGATCAGGCCTGGTGACTAGAACTTGATCCTCAACCTCTAACCCCTAATGTGTAAATCCTAAAACAGCTCGTTCAACAACTCTCCGTCGTCAAAGTGCTGGCGGAAACGGGTGAGAAATTCGGCCAGGGTGTAGTGGTGGTTCTGCGGGCCGGTATTTTCCAGGCAGTAGGTGGCGGCCAGCGCCCCGATCTGCCCGCACAGCGGCCAGGGCCAGCCGGCGGCCACGCCGCGCAGCAGGCCGGCGCGGAAGGCGTCGCCCACGCCGGTGGGGTCCACCACCTGGCTGGCCGGCACAATGGCGATGTCGGTGCGGACGCCCCCGGCGTAGAGGGTGGCGCCTTGTTCGCCGCGGGTGATGACCAGCACGGCCACGTGCTTCTGCGCCTCGGTCTCATCCCAGCCCGTCATCTTCTCAATCAAGCCAAACTCATAATCGTTGACGGCCAGCATCCAGGCGCCGTCCACGTCCTCGCGCACCACGTCGGCCGTCATGCGCGCCAGCTGCTGGCTTGGGTCAAAGACGTAGCGGATCTTCAGCGCCCGGCACTCGCGCACGAACTTACGCATGGCGTCCGGGGCGTTGGGGGAGATGACCACCAGGTCCGGCGGTTCGGGCAGATCGTACAGCGATTGCACCGCCGCGAATGCCATCGCGCCGGGATAAAACGAGGCCAGCTGCGCGTTGGCTTTATCCGTGGTGGCGAAAAAGGAGGCCGTGAAGGTGCCGGCGATGACCTTGACGGCGCCGCAATCCACGCCGTGCTGTTCCAGCCAGGCGCGGTAATCGCCGAAGTCCTCGCCGGCCGTCCCCATCAACAGCGGCCGGCCGCCCAACAGGGCGTGGGTGTAGGCGATGTTGGGGGCGATGCCGCCGCGCTGGCGCGTCATCGAGTCCACCAGAAAGCTCAGGCTGATCGATTCGAGTTTGTCCGGCAGGAAGTTGTCCTTGAAGTAGCCGGGAAAGGTCATCAAGTAGTCGTAGGCGATGGAGCCGGTGAAGAGGATACGCATAATGGATCAAGAAATCGGTGAATAAGCGGGCAGCGCCTCGTTGTTGACGGCGCGGGCCAGGTTCTTCTCAAACGGCGGCCGCACGACGCCGTTCTCGGTGACGATGCCGGTCAGGTAGCGGTGCGGCGTCACGTCAAACGCCGGGTTGCGGGCGGTGATGCCGGCCGGCGTGGCGCGTTCGCCCGCGATCTGGATATTGAGCACTTCGTCGGCGTCGCGCTCCTCGATCGGGATCAGGTCGCCGTGCGCCAGCGCCAGATCCACCGTGGAGGTGGGCGCCACCGAGTAGAACGGCACGCCGTTCTCGTGGGCCAGCACGGCCAGCTGATATGTGCCGATCTTGTTGGCCACATCGCCGTTGGCGGCGATGCGGTCCGCGCCGACCAGCACCAGATTGACCTGGCCGCGGCGCATGAAATAGCCGGCGGCCGTGTCGGCGATCAGGTCAAAGGGCACGCCGGCCTGCTGGAGTTCCCACGCCGTCAGCCGCGCGCCCTGCAGGCGCGGCCGGGTTTCATCCACCAGCACGCGCAGGCGCTTGCCCTGGGCATGGGCCGTGAAGACCACCCCCAGCGCGGTGCCGTAATCCACCGCCGCCAGGGCGCCGGTGTTGCAATGGTGCAGGACCGTATCACCGTCCTCAATTAACGCGGCGCCGTGCGCGCCCATCTGCTGGTTGATGGCCACGTCCTCGTCGGCCAGCTTCTGCGCCTCGGCCAGGAGCCGCTGCCGGAAGTCGGCGGCGGTGGCCGCTTCCAGCCGGCCGGCCACCGCCAGCAGGCGATCCACCGCCCAAGCCAGGTTGACGGCCGTCGGGCGCGCGGCCTTCAGCACGAGCGCGGCCGCCTCCAGGTCCTGCAGGACGCCGGCGCGGTCCGGGGCGGGGCTCTCAAAGGCGGCCAAAGCCAGCCCAAAGGCCGCCGCCGCGCCGATGGCGGGCGCGCCGCGCACCACCATATCGGTGATGGCGCGCGCCACGTCGGTATAGTGGTGGAAGATCGGGGTTTCCAGGCGGCCCGGCAGGCGCCGCTGGTCAATCAGCCGCACGCCGCCAGCCTGCCATTCTACGGTTCGCACAATCGCGTTCTTCCTTCCGCCGTGGGTGCGCAAAAAAAACGCCCTCCCAGCGAGAGCGCGTCGCAAACGCAGGCGATTATAGCATGCACAGGAGGCCTGTAAAGAGCACGCGGCTCTACGGTACAATGGCGCTTCGCGGCGGGACCCAGTTTCAATGGATAACGATTCTATGGAGACCAGTTGGCGGCCGGTGTTGCTGGCGGAGACCGAGAAACCGTATTGGAAGGACCTGCAGGCCTTTGTGCGCGAGGAGCGCCGGAAAGGCACGGTCTACCCGCCGGACAAAGAAGTCTTCTCAGCGCTGTATTTGACGCCGATTGAGCAAGTCAGCGTGTTCATCCTGGGCCAGGATCCTTACCACGGCCCAAACCAGGCGCACGGCCTGTGCTTCTCGGTGCGGCGCGGGGTGCCGGCGCCGCCATCGCTGGTCAATATCTTCCAGGAACTGCACGCGGATCTAGGCTGCGCCCTCCCCAGCCACGGCAACCTGGAACACTGGGCCAAACAAGGGGTCTTGTTGTTGAATGCCGTGCTGACGGTGCGCGCCGGCCAGGCCAATTCCCACAAGGACCGCGGCTGGGAGACGTTTACCGACGCCGTGCTCAAGGCGGTGAATGCCCGGCCGGAGCCGGTGGTCTTTGTGCTGTGGGGCGCCTACGCGCGCAAAAAGGCCGGCCTGATCGACACCGCCCGGCACGTCATCGTCCAATCCGCGCATCCCTCGCCGCTCTCGGCGCACAACGGTTTCTTTGGCAGCCGGCCCTTCTCCAAGATCAACGCCGCCCTGCGCGCCGCCGGCCGGCCGGAGATTGACTGGCAGATTCCCGACTAATCCCTGGCCGCCCCGCGGGGTTAGCGTTGGCCCTCACGCACACCATGCCTGACCCGATCCGGATCTTACACTTCGCCGACCTGCATGTCGGCATGGAAAACTACGGCAGGCTGGACCCGGCCACCGGCGTCTCCAGCCGCATCCAGGATTTTCTCGACCGGCTGGATGAGGTGGCCGCGTACGCCGTGGACCGTCAGGCCGACCTGGTGATCTTCGCCGGCGACGCTTTCAAGACCCGCGACCCCGATCCGACCCAGCTGCGCGAGTTCGCACGCCGCCTGCGCCGGCTGGCCGAGCAGGTGCCGGTCTTCATGCTGGTGGGCAACCACGATCTGCCCAGCATGGCCGCCCGCGCCACCTCCATTGATATCTTCAGCACGCTGGAAGTGCCCAACATCGTCGTCGGGCGCGCGCCCGGCGCGCGCGTGTTTGAGACCCGGCGCGGGCCGGTGTTTGTGGGCTGGATGCCGTTCCCGGTCCGCAACCGCCTGCTGGCGCGGGACGAGCACCGCGAGGCTTCGATCGAGGCCCTGGACCGCGCACTGGAGGGGGTGGTGAATGCCGCGCTGACGGACCTGGCGCAGCAGGCCGCGGCCCAGGCCATGCCGCGGGTGCTGGTCGGCCACTTCACCGTAGCCGGCGCCGTCTTTGGCTCGGAGCGCAGCGTGATGACGGGCCGCGACCTGGCGGTGCAGAAATCGGTCATCGCCGACCCGGCCTGGGACTACGTGGCGCTGGGCCATATCCACAAGCACCAGGACCTAACCCGCACCGAGCGCGCCCAGGGCGGGGCTGGGCCGGCGCTGGTGTACCCCGGCTCGCTGGAGCGCATTGACTTCAGCGAGGCCGCCGACCCGAAGGGCTTCAGCTGGGTGGAGCTGGCGCGCGGCGCGACGCGCTGGCAGTTTGTGCCGGTGCGGGCGCGGCCGTTCGAGATCATCACCGTGGACGCGCGCGGTGAAGCCGACCCCGGCGCGCTGATCGTGGCGCGGATCGCGCAACGCGATTTGGCCGGCGCCGTGGTGCGCGTGACGGTGCAGTTGGACGAGGGCCAGGAGGCGCTCGTGCGCCGGCGGGAGATTGAAGCCGCGCTGACCGAGGCCGGCGCCGCCAACATCGCCGGCGTCAATCTGGAGATCGAGCGCGCGGTGCGCGCGCCGGGCGTGGGCGCGGCGGCCGAGTCGCTCACGCCGGAGCAGTGGCTGGAGCGTTACCTGGCCGCCAAAGGCAAACCGCCGGAGCGGACGCAGCGCCTGCTGGACGCGGCCCGGGAGCTGTGGGCATGATCCCGCTGCGCCTGGAGATCAAGAACTTCCTCGCCTACCGCAGCCCGGCGCCGCTGGATTTTACCGGCCTGCATGTGGCGGTGCTCACCGGCGAAAACGGCGCCGGCAAGTCGTCGCTGCTGGACGCCATCACCTGGTGTCTGTGGGGGCGCGCCCGCGCCAAAAAGGACGATGAGCTGGTCCATCAGGGCCAGAGCGAGATGCGCGTCGAGCTGACCTTGGCCTTGGGCGGGCAGACCTACCGCGTCATCCGCGCCAAGCGCGCCGGCAAAGCGGCCGGCGGCCTGCTGGATCTGCAAATCCAGAACGAGCAGGGCAAGTGGGCCACCATCGCCGAGCCCACCATCCCCAAGACCCAAGACAAGCTCATCACGCTCCTGCGGCTGAGTTACGAGACCTTCGTCAATTCGGCCTATCTGGTGCAGGGTCAGGCGGATGAGTTCACGGGCAAGCGGCCGGCCGAGCGCAAGCAGGTCCTGGCCGATATTCTGGGCCTGCAGGCCTGGGAGCGCTACGAAGAGCGCGCCAAACAGAAGATCAAGACGGTGGATACGCAGCTGGCCGGTCTGGACGCCGTCCTGGCCGAGATTGAGACGGAGCTGGCGCGCCGGCCCGAGTACGAGCGCGAGCTGGGCGGGGCCCAGGCGCGCGTCATCGAAGTGGGCGAGCGGCTGCGCCAGGCCGAGGCGGATTGGGCGCGCATCGAGGCCGCGCGTCAGGCGCTGGTGGCCGTGCAGCGCCAGATCGACGACCTGACGCGCCGCGTGCGTGACGCCGAAAGGGAACTGGCCGGTCTGGATACCGATCTGCGCGCCGCCCAGGCGCAGGCCGATACCGCCGCGCTGGCGCGCGAACTGCACGCCGCCGAGCGCCGCGTGCGCGAGCTGACGGAGCGCGAGACCGACCGCGAGCAGATGACCGAGGCGCGCCGGCTGAACGCCGAATTGGCCGGCCAGCTCAAGGGCCAGAACGAAGCCGCCCAGAGCGAAGGCGAGGCCTATAAGAAGCGGCTGGCGCAGGCCGAAGTGGAAGCGGCGCAGGCGCGCCGGCGCGCCCTGGAAGCCGCCCAGGCGGAAGTGGACAAGCTCCGCCGGCGCATGGCGAACCTGGAAACCGCCACGGCCGCGCTGTGTCCCACCTGCGGCCAGCCGCTGAGTGACGCCCAGCGCGCGCAGCTCCTGGCGGACCTGGCCGCGGAATGCGCGGAGCGCGAGGCGCACGGGCAGGCGGAGGCCGGCGAGGTGCTGGCCCGTCTGCAGGCCGCCACCGAAGCCTGGAACGCCGAGATCGAGGCCCGGCGCGCCGCCTACCGCCAGAACCAGGCGCAGCTCAAGACCCTGACCGATGAGCAAGGGCGCATGGACCGCGATCTGCAGGCCTATGCCCTGGAGCTGCGCGAGAAGCCCGTCCTGACCGAAAAGGTGGGCCAGCTGCGGACCGCGCTGGCGCAGGCCGGCGCCGCCCAGGAACGCATCACGCTCCTGCTCAGCCGGCGGGCGCGCTGGCAGCAGACGCTGGAAGCCGATCAGCACACGCGGCAGACCATCGAGGCTGAGGCCGCCGGCCAGCGCGCCGTGCTGCGCGATGCCGAGGTGCGCCAGCGCGCGCTGGACCAGCTGCGCCAGGACGATACCCTGGCCAAGGCGCGGCTCGGCGCCACCGAACAGAAGCTGCGCGCGCTGGAGGGACAGGCCCAGCAGCGGGAGGCCAAACGCGCCGAGCGCCTGCAGTTGGCCGAGGCGCGCGGTCTGTATGACGAACTGCGCGAGGCGTTTGGCAAAAAAGGCGTGCCGGCCCTCATCATCGAGGCGGCTGTGCCGGAGATCGAGGCGGCGGCCAACCGCCTGCTGGCGCGCATCACCGACGGGCGCATGACGGTGCGCTTCAAGATGCAGCGCGAGACCCAGGCCGGCGACGTGCGCGAAACCCTGGAAATTGAGATCGCGGACGAGCTGGGGACGCGCGCCTACGAAAACTTCTCCGGCGGCGAGCAGTTCCGCGTCAACTTTGCCGTGCGGATCGCGCTCAGCCAGCTGCTGGCGCGGCGGGCCGGCACCCAGCTCCACACGCTGATCATCGACGAAGGCTTTGGCGTGCTGGACGCGGTCGGCCGGGAGCGCCTGGTGGAGGCCATTAACGCCATCCAGGATGATTTTGAGCGCATCCTGGTGGTGACGCACATCGACGAACTCAAGGACGCCTTCCCGGCGCGGATTGAGATCACCAAGACGCCGCACGGGTCGGAAATCACGCTGGCGTGAGGGGCTGGGAAAATGAGAAGTGAGAAGTGAGAGTGAGGATGCGCTCGATGAGGAAAACATGGGACAGAAGTTTTTGAACGAGCCGACTGAAGTCGAGGCGGTGTTCAGCGCTGAGGGGGCGGTGCAGGTGCGGAGTTTTCGCTGGAATAACAAGCGCTGGCCGGTCTTCAGCCAGGGCCGGCAGTGGGACGCCCCCGACGGCCGGCGCCACACGCTGGTGATGACGGCGCGTGAGCGAGTTTATGAATTGGCCTATGACCGGGCCGCCGCGCAGTGGTGCGTGGTGATGGCGTCCGAAGATCGTCTGATGGGGTAATCAGGTCAGCGCCGGCAGGATGAAGCGGTACAGCGCGAAGACGCACAGGCCCGCCAGCGCCGCCAGCGCGCCGGCCGGGATCAGCCACCCCAGCCGCCGGCGCAGCCGCGCCTCCGCCCAGCGGCCGTAAGCGTCCAGGCTGGCCGCCGCCGCCAGGCCGAGCGGCACCAGGGCCGAGAACAAATAGCGGCCCTGGAACTGCACAAACATCGCGTTGTAGTAAAAGTACAGCGCCAGTGTGACGGCCGCCACTGCCGCCAGCACTAACAATCCATCCCAGCGGGCGGCCAATTGTCCCCGGAACTGTCCGACGGCCAGACCCAGGCCGATGACCAGCGCCAGGCTGAACAGGGCCAGCGCCCCATACACGCGCTGATCCATCACCACCCCCATCCACCCGAACTGCCCCCAAAACGATTGAAACGTGGTCCGGCCAAAACTTTCCAGATAGCCGGCCCATCCTATCCGCGCCACCCACTCCGCCGTCCGGGGCTGGCCCAGCACCACCTGGTTGTGCCACTGCCCGCACAAAAAATCCGCCGGCCCGCACACCACCCAGTTGCGGCCCCAATACAGCGCCCCCAGCGCGAGCGCCGGCCCAAAAATCTGTGCGGCCCGGAGCAGCGCCGGCCGCCAGCCCGCGCGCCGCCAGTGCAGCAGCACCATGACCGCCGCCGCCGGCGCCAGCACGTAGCCCCAGACCTTGGTGAGGAAGGCCAGGCCGATCACCAGGCCCAAAGCATACGGGCCGAAGCGGGAGGTCCGGGCTGGACCGGGCGATGAGGCGCCGAGTTCGCGCAGCATTAAGTACAGCCCTAAGGCCACCCACACTTCGGAGAG
>JAGOBN010000103.1 GCA_017999235.1 Anaerolineales bacterium
GGTCCGGCGCACCTTCTGGGTGGACCCCGCGACCCAGGTGCGGATCACCTCACCCGCGGCCGGCGCGGTCTTCAACGCGCCTGAAACTAGTGTGATCGTTGAGGGCGAACCGGGCGCGGCGGTGACCGTCACCGTGGGGGCCGCCGCCTTCACCGGGGTGTTGGATGCCGCCGGCTGGCTGACCTTTCGCGAGGTCGCGTTGCAGCCCGGCACCAACAGCCTCACCGCGCACGCCGTGGATGCGGCCGGCAACACCGCCGAGCACACGCTCAGCGTGGCGATGGACGCCGGCCAGGATGCGGCCGGCGTGGAAGTTGAGCGCGCCGCCTTGAACGCGCGCCTGGCGCCGGCCGTGTTCTACGCCACGGCGTTGGCCGGCGGCGGCCGAGCGGTCTTGGGCTGGGCGCTGGAAGTGCGTGATGCGGCCGGCGCCTTGGCCGCGATGGTGCCGGGGGCCGCGCCGGCTGAACGTCAGGCAGTAGTGTGGGATGGAACCTTGCTCGCCGGCGGGTGGGCGGCCGATGGCGCGTACACGGCCCAACTCGTGCTGACCACGACCGGCGGCTTGGTCACCCGGTCGCCCGCCGTGGCCGTGGCTTTGGTCAGCGCCGCGCCGGCCGCGCCGACCCTGGCCTGCGGGCCGGAGGGCGAGACCTGGTTCAGCCAGCCGCCCGCGCTGGTGCGCGGCACGGCGCCGGCGGACACACAGATCGTCATTTATCAAGACAACGTGCCGCAGTTTGTGGCCCCGGCTTACGCGCTGCAATGGCAGCAGTTAATCTCAATCACCGCCGGCGCGCCGTATTCGGTCACGGTCACCGCGCGCGCCCTGGACGCGGCCGGCAACCTGAGCGCGTCTTCGGCCGCGTGCCGGGTCGGCCTCAGCCAGACCGATCCGTTCACGGCCCCGCATGCCAGCCTGTCGCCGGCCATTATCGGTTTGGACGCGGCCGTTTTGCTCACCGCCACCACGCGCGGTTCAGGCGCGCCGCTGACCGGCGCCGGCGTGCAGGTGGTGATGCCGGCCGAGTTGGGGGCGCCAACCTTAACGCGCACCGGCCAGACCGCGGACGCGCACACCTGGACGGGCATGTGGGCGCTGCCCAGCGCCGGGACCTGGCAAGCGCCGGTCACCGTCGTCTTCAGCGCCACCGATACCGCCGTGCCGGTGCCCAATCAGGGCGCGCAATTCATCCAGCCTTACGTGGACCTCGTGCCGCCGGCCCTGCGGCTGACCTGGCCGTGGGCCGGCTACCGCCAGACCGTCGCAGCGCTGGCGCCGCAAGGTCTGGCCGAGCCGTTCAGCGCCGTCACCGTCGCCGCGCGCCAGCTCGTGGAGGGCACGGTGGTCTCCGCCACAGCAATGGCCGGCGAGGCCGGCCTATGGCGGGCCGACCTGGTTTTGCCGGATGGCGTTTATGCGCTGTCCGCACAGGCGCGGGACCGCGCCGGCAACCTGGGGCCGGAAGCCGGCCCGATCACCATCACCATTGACACCATCGGCCCAGTGCTGGGCGCATTAGTGTTGACGCCGGCGTTCACGCGGCCCGGCCAGAGTGTGGCGATCAGTATGACCGTGCAGGATGCGTTTAGCGCAGTGGCCGCCGTCACCGCCACCGTTCGCGATCTTCCGCAGTTGGGCGAGGCCGCCCCCGTCAGCCTCCAGCCGGCCGGCGAGGCGTATGTCGGCGCGCTGGTCATCGCCCAGGACGCGGCCGAGGGCCTCAAGCCCCTCACGTTCCAGGCCGCGGATGAGCTAGGCAACGTGACCGTGCTTACCGGCTCGGCCGTGATTGTGGACCAGACGCCGCCGGGACTGGCCGCGCCGGCCCTGAGCACCAACGGTTCCTATCTGGAGACCGCCGGCGCCGTTGCCTACTATGGCCCCCGGACGACAGGCACCCTGATGCTCACGACCACCGCCGGCGATGAGGCCGGCCCCTCCCTCGCTTCCGGCCTGGCCGCGCTCCGCTTCCCAGCCGTCTTCGGCATGGATGAGGCGGTCCTGACCTTGGCTGGCGAGTCCGCGCCGGTTACCGTTACCCACACCTACACGCCTACCGGCATCGTCTCCGGCACGTTTGCCGTGCTGGCCGACGACCGCGCCGGCAACCGCACCCAGCAAGATTTCAGCTTGCGCTATGACGCGACGCCGCCCACCCTTACCGTGAGCGCCCCAGCCGCGGCCGGCCTGCGCTTCACGGTGCGCTGGGCCGCTGCGGATCAAGAGGCCGGCTTAGCCGGCTACGAAGCGCAAGTCCGCGCGGCCGGCGCAACGGCTTGGACAGCGTGGCTGACGGACACGCTGGAGACTGAAGGCCTCTTTGTCGGCGGAGCGGACCAGACCTATACCTTCCGCGTGCGCGCCGCGGACCGGGTGGGCAACGTCTCGGCCTGGCAAGAGACAACGGTCACGGCCGCCGCCGGCGTGAAGTACTACACCTTTGGCGGCCAGCGCTTGGTCATGCGCCAGGGCGCGGCCCTGGCTTACTTGCACGGGGATCATCTGGGCAGCGTTGTTCTGGTGACGGACGCCGCCGGCGCCGTGCTGAGCCAGGCCCGCTATCTGCCGTACGGCCAGCAGCGCTTAGCGGCCGGCGCCGCGCCCAGTGATTTCGGCTTTACCGGCCAGCGCCGCGACGACTTTGGCCTGCTGGATTACGTGGGCCGCTACTACTCGGCCCGCTTGGCGCAGTTTGTGAGCGCCGATCCCGCCGCTCCAACCGTCTTGGCCTCCTCTGGCTTGAACCGTTTTAGTTACGTGCTTAATAATCCACT
This sequence comes from Anaerolineales bacterium, assembly GCA_017999235.1. Next base: position 2,779 of record JAGOBN010000103.1, read on the forward strand.
GAAGTATATCGACCCCACTGGCTACACCCAGAAACTCTGCGGTGAGGCGTGCGAGAATCGTGGCGGCGCTTCGGCTGGAGCGGGGAAATCCGTCACGAACGAGACCTCATACCGGCTGACGGCCGATCAGTATGCCCACCTGGCCCTCTTTGCTGAAAGCAGCAACGGCTCCCACCCCGACATGGCAATTTATCTCATGAGTTGGGTGGCGCAGAATAGCATTGGCAATGCCATCGAGGCCTTCGACTATGCCGATAAGTATTTCTACGGCTTGCAGGACATTCTCAAGACCTTCCTGCCCAAGGAAATGCTGGGCCAACTCGACACCCTAACGCGCGGCACCAAACTCTACATCTATAAACGTGCTTACACATGGTATTCCGACTACGCCTATCATGGCGAGAATGGTTTCGGTGATGAGTTTGAGAAGGTAACAACCCTGTATACCGCCGCTCAAAACGACCGCGCCAACGGGATGCCCGATCCAACCAATGGCTCGCTCATGTTCAACCACGCCAGCTATACCCGCTACGACCGAACGAGTTGGCCGGCGGTGGGGGCCGGCGGCATTCAAAATCCAGAACATTTTGTGGCCATCCTGGCGGCGAATTTTGAGAAATTCCGCGCGCAGTACAGCCCGCAATTCTCGTACTCGTTCTACATCTATCCAAGCGACGCACCGCAAGTCGGCGGGTTAGTTCTGGTGACCGGCAACAAAGTCTGTATTCAGGGGTGGAATGGCTGCGGCGCCTACCTGCCTTAGGCCGGCCGCCGGCGCGCCGATAGGCCCAGGGTGCGAGCGGCTTGACGGGCTGGTGACGGTAACGAATACGACTCAGTCTTCTCTTTGAGGAGTCAACATGCCAAGACTTAAACACGCGCTTAGCGGCTGGTTAGTAATCATGGGGTGCTTGACCGCCTGCGCCCCGCTCGCGCCAGCCCAACCCACGCGCCTGAACGCGGCGGCTACACCCACCGCCGCGCCGGCTACCGCCACAACTAGACCGCCGACCATCACCCCGATCCCGCCGCCCACTCCGCTGCGTGGAACGCAAGCGGCCCCAACGCCGGCGGCCGCCCCAACGCTGGCGATCGCCCCAACAGCGGCGCCCACCCGTCAGCCGCCAGCCCAACCCGACGAGACGCAATGGCGCGAATGGCGCACGGACGGCTTCGAAGTCTTGCTTAGCGCCACCACCCGGGACGCGGCCGGCCAGTTCTATGCGGCTTTCCTATTGACCAACGGCGCCATAAACTCCATCATGCGCAACGACGGCGAGCTGGTGGATCCCAGCACCCCCACCGGACCGGGCGCATGTTTGCTGGCGTTCTACCGCTGGGATGGCTACCAATACATCCCCCTGGCCGGGTTGGGCCGCACCGCGGCGCCGATCTGGTGTCAGGTGGTTGATTGGGACAACGCGCCTGGGCTCACTTTCTTCCCTTTTGCAGAACCATCGGCCGAAACCCGCGCCGCGCTCGGGTTAAGCGGCTATTGGAGCGATCTTAACGGCAATGGCCGGCCGGAGCTGGCGGTGCTGGTCAGTGATTGTCTCAACAACTGCGGCCGCTATCAAGGTCTGACCACCCACTACTACGAGATTACAGCGGCGGACAAGGTGGTGGATATCGCCGCCGGCTTGCCGGGCGCGCTCTTCCCCGATCACTTGCTCCATGGCGCCGACCCGGTCACGCTCTATGCCCGCGCCACCGTAGAACTGACGCGCGACCAGTCGTTGGAATTTGATCGGATTCTGGCGGTGCAGGCCGGGCGCTTCGCAGATGTCTCCGCGCAATACCCCGAGGCTTACTTGGCGCAGATCGAGCAGCTCCAGGCCGCACTGGCCCGGCACTACAACAGCGCCTTGCCGCTCTTCAAAACGGATCTGTTCTTGACCCTGCTTGGCCTCGCTAACGAATCCGGCCTGCCGCCGCAGACCGGGCTGGCGGCCTTCCTCGAGGTCACCGATCCGGCCCATTGGCCCGGCACGCCCGGCCCCAGCCTGTGCTGGCTGCAACTGACCCGCGCCTATGCTCAAATAGACGCCGCCGCCGGCCAGCCGTTTCGCCTCACCCCGCTGGACGGGATCTTTCTGATGGGTGAAGGCCCGGGCGTGACCTTCGCGCGTCTGATCCAGGACATCGATACCACCCGGTATGACGTGAGCGCCTGCCAGTAGCGGCCCGCGCCCGGCTCCGGGCCGATGTGCCAATCGGGCTGGTTTGCCAACTAGCCCGGAGCCGGGTATTGTCCGGGCATGCTCCGCGCCGGCCTGCGCCGCCTGTCCGCCCAACCGCTCTCCGCCGGCCGCCTGGCGGCGCTGGCCCTGCTGCTCCAATTGCCCTTCGCCCTGTTCGGCGTCCACCGCGCCAGCTTCGACGCCTACGTTCACCTGTTCTTCGCCGATCACTATCGTCAAACCTGGTGGCAAGTGTGGGAGCCGCGCTGGTATCTGGGCTTCTCAGTGGCCGCGTACCCGCCGCTCGTCCATCAACTGATCGCCCTGCTGGCCTGGCCGCTGGAGGCGCTCATCACGGCCTTTGCGCCGGCGCCGCCCAGCTACCCGGGCGAATTTCGCTGGCTGGGCGCCGAGGCCGGTTATGTCCTGGTGCTCGTGACCGCGCTGGCGCTCTTCCCGCTGGCCGTGCGCGCCCTGGCCCGCGTCTTCGGCGGCCCGCGCGCCGCCGATTGGGCGGCGCGGCTGGCGCTCCTCGCCCCCGCGCTTTATCTCACTGCCTGGTCCTTCGGCCAATTGCCCACCCTCGCCGCCACGCTGTTAGTGCTGTTCGCGCTGGCGCAGGGCGCGGAGTTCGCGCGCACCGGCCGGCGCCGGGCGCTGGTCCGCGCCGTGGCCCTGGCCGCCGCCGCCGGCGCCACGCACCACGCCGTCTTCTTATTGGTGCCGGCCGCCGGCCTGGCCGTGGCCGCCCAGGTGCTCGTCACCGCCGGCCGGCCGGCGCGCCGGGCGATCCTAGGGCGCGGGCTGGCGTGGGCCGCGCTCTCGGCGGCGGCCGTCGCGGCGGTGCTCTGGCCGTTTCTGGTGTGGAGCGCTGGGCAGAGCCTGCAGACGCCCATCGACCACGCCAGCCGGCACAGCTTCCTGCAAGACCCAGCCGCCACGCTCTTTTTCTTCTGGCCGCTGGCCGGCCCGCTCCTCCTGCTTCTGCCGGCCGCGCTGCGGCTGGCCTGGCGCGCACCCCGCCGGCGCGCCAGCCTGGGGGCGGTGTGGCTGATGGTGTTTGTCCTCGGGCTGGGCGGCACCACCCCGCTGCCGCGCTGGCTGTTTGGCGCCGGCTGGGAGTGGCTGACGTATGACCGCTTTGGGCTGTGGGCGGCGCTGCTGTTTTTGCCGGCGGCCGGCGCGGTGCTGCTCGGCGCGATCCGCCGGCGGGCCGGCTGGCCGCCTTTTCTGCTCGGCGCCCTGGCCGTGACCGCCGGCCTGGCCGGCACGCTGAACCTCCTGACCCGCGCCCAGCCGCCGGCCGTGGATCTCGCGCCGCTGGTGCGCTTCCTAAACGAACCCGCGCAGCGCCCGTATCGCTATCTCACTTTGGGCTTTGGCGATCAGCTCGCCCGCCTGTCCGCGCTCACCGCCAACGGCACCCCGGACGGCACTTATCACACCGCGCGCCAGCTCCCCGAACTGCGGCAGAGCGGGCTGGGGGCGCTGGATATGGCGGTCTGGAGCCCGGCCGGCCCGTGGGCCGTGTATCCGTTCCTGAACCAGCCCCACCGCTACGGCCTGCGCTGGGTCTTTTCCAATCACCCCGCTTACGCGCCCGTGCTGCGCGCCGCCGGCTGGACCTACCGGTTTGAGGTGGGCGCTGTCCAAGCCTGGGAGCGCGCTGACGTTCAGCCGCGGCCTGTCCCCGCGCCGGCGGAAGATCGCTGGGCCGCGCTGTGGTGGGGGATCGCGCCGCTGGCCAGCCTTTTCGCGGCGCTGCTGGCCGGCGCCTGGCCCCTCCGCCTGGCCGCCCTTCCGTGGCTGGCCGTTCTAGTCATACTGCGCCGCGCGCTGCTGACGCTGACCCTGATCCTGGCCGGCAGCGGCTGGGCCGCCGTCGTGCGCGCCGGCCCGGGCGATTTGCCGCACATTTACTTGGGCTATCAAAGCCTGCTGCTCTTCGCCAGCGACCTGGCGCTCGCGGCGGCGCTGCTCGTGTGGGGCATCGAGCGGATCAGGCGCCGCGCCCCGCTGGACCTTGGGCCGCCGCTGGTGCGCTGGGCGGGTCTGGCTCTGGTGGGCGCCACGCTGCTATCTATCGGCGGTTCGATTGATCCAGCGCTCAGCGCGTGGACGGCGGCGCGGCTGAGCTTGGTGGCCGGCCTGTACCTGTTGTGGCTCAATGATCCGCTGGACGCGGACGGGTTCGGCCCGCTGACAGCCGGCCTGGTGCTCCTGCAAACGGCGGCGGCGTTGGTCGAAGTTGTGACCCAAAGCACCGGCTTCCTGGCCGGCTGGCAGTTGCGCTGGCCGGGCACGCTGACGGCGGAGACGCGCGGCGCCAGCGTGGTGCTGGCGGCGGACGGCCGGCGCTGGCTGCGCGCCTACGGCACGTTCGCGCATCCGAATCTCCTGGGCGGCGTGCTGCTGGTTTACCTGAGTGGGCTGGTGGAGCGCTATCTCAGCGCCGGCCGGCGCGGCTGGCTGGTGGTCATCAGCCTGGCTCTGCTGACACTGGGGCTGACCTTTTCCCGCGCCGCCTGGCTGGGGGCTGCGGCCGGCGCCCTGCTGCTGGCGCGCTGGGGGCCGGCGCCGGCCCGTGTCCGGCTGCGCGCCGTAGTGGCGGCGGCGGCGGTGACAGCCGGCCTGCTCGCTCTGTTCTTGGCGCCCTTTTGGCTCAGCCGCTGGGGCCTGGCCGGCCCCAACGCGCTGGAACACGCGTCCACGCTGGAGCGGGGCTTGCTGCTGGGCTATGGCTTGGACGCCTGGCGCGCCGCGCCGTTCACGGGGGTGGGCGCCGGCGGTTTTGTCCAATGGGCGGCGCGCTACCTCAACGCCGGCCTGCCGTTCGAGCCGGTCCACAACGGACTGATATTGATCTTGGCGGAAACGGGCTTGTTCGGCGCCGGCGCGGCCCTGGCCTTAGCGGGCGCCGTAGCCGGGCGGGTTTGGCGGCGCCGGCTGATGTGGGGGAGTTCGGAAGCGCTCTGGGCCGCCGCGCTGGCGGCCCTGGCCGTCGTCAGCGTGTTTGACCACTTGTGGTGGACCCAGCCGCCCGCGCAGCTGCTGGCCAGTGTGGTTTTAGCGAACTGGGCGCGCGCCTCACGCACGCGAATCCCATAAGGGCTCCGGCACGCCGCGCGCATGATTTTCGTAGCGCGCCATGACAAAGAGCGCGTCCGAGAGGCGGTTGAGGTATTGCAGCACAAACGGCCCCACTGGCTCCTCCCGGGTGAGCGCCGTCACCTCACGCTCCGCGCGCCGGCAGATGGTGCGCGCCACGTGCAGGTGGGCGGCGCCCACGCTGCCGCCCGGCAAGATAAAGTTCTGCAGCGGCCCCACCACGGCGTTCAACTCGTCAATCAGCGCTTCCAGCGCCTGCGTGTGCCGCTCTTCAACCTGCGGGATGACAAAGCGGAGCTTGTCCTCCTCGCGGAAACACAGATCGGAGCCCAGGTGGAAAAGCTCGTTTTGGACCGGCGGCAGCGCCTGGGCCAGGCGCGGGCTGAGGCCGTGGGCCAGCGCCAGACCCAGCGCCGAGTTAAGTTCATCCACCGTGCCGTACGCCTGAACCCGCAGCGCGTCCTTGGCCACCCGCTGGCCGCCGCCCAGCGCCGTCGTGCCGTCATCGCCCTTGCGCGTATAGATGGTCGTCAAGCGTGGCATCAGCGCCCTCCTGCGGTCATCCGCGGCCTCTTCCGTCGTCCCCCAGCATAGCGCCAAACAGGCGCCGCGGCTCAACCGCGCCGCCATCCGGCAGCACCAGCGGCGCGCCGTGGAGGGGATGCGGAATGACCATCACCGGGATCTCATAGGCCGCGCTCAAGTTGGCCGGCGTCAGCACCTCGGTGGGCGATCCCAGGGCGCGCAGTTCGCCGCCGGCCAGCAGCGCCACCCGGTCCGCAAACTGGGCCGCCAGGTTGAGATCGTGGAGGGCCACCAGCACCGCCAAACCGTCGGCGCGCGCCAGTTCCCGCACCAGGCTGAGCGTGCTGGCTTGATACTTCAGGTCCAGGTGCGCGGTCGGCTCATCCAGCAATAACACCGGCGCGGCCTGGGCCAGCGCGCGCGCGATAAGCACGCGCTGCTGCTCGCCGCCCGAGAGTGCGTCCACGGGCTGTTCCGCCAGGCCCAGCAGCCCGGCGCGCTCCAGCGCTTGCCGCGTGACAGCGTGATCAGCCTCCGCCTCCCGGCCCAGCCAGCCCAAGTACGGGGTGCGGCCCATCAGCACCGTTTCCCGCACCGTGAAGCCGGCCGGCAGCTGCGCGGCTTGCGGCACCACGGCGATGCGCCGCGCCCGGAGCGCCGGCCGCCAGCCATGCACGGCCTCCCCGGCCAGGCGCGCCGCGCCCCCCGCCGGCGCCAGCAGGCCGGCCGCCGCGCGGATCAGCGTGGTCTTGCCGGCCCCATTCGGCCCGATCAGGGCCAGCACTTCGCCGGCGCGCACGTCCAGTGTGACCGCCCGCAAGATCGGGCGCGGGCCGTAGTGAACGGTGAGGGCTTCCAGAGTC
>JAGOBN010000787.1 GCA_017999235.1 Anaerolineales bacterium
CGCGCTGGCGGCGCTGACTCCCGGCGTGGGGTCCGGCGTTTCGGTGCTGGGCGGCGGGCCGGCGGTCTCCCCACGGCCCACCTGGCAAGGCGTAACCGGGGGCCACGGCGTGGGTGTATCGCCCGGGAGCGGATAAGCGGCGGGCGGCGGGCTGGGGGTGTCCGGGGGAGGCGGATCGGTCAGGTAGGGGGTGGGCGGGCCGAGCGGGGTTGGGGATTGGACCGGCACGGGCCAGGTGATGGGGCCGACGCTGGCGTGGGACATGGATAGACCGCCGGCCGCCTCGCCCGGCAGGCGGTTGGCGGCGGCATCCAGCACCCCCGCCAAGAGGTCGTACTGGCCGGGCGCGTCCGCCGGCAGTTGGAAGGCATGCAGAGTGGCTGAATAGGGGCCGGGTCCGAGCGGGATCCCAGGCAGATCCGCCCGGCTTTCCGTGGAAGTCTGGGTGGTGTCGGTCAGTTCCACCCAGGCCGCCCGCGTATCCGGGGCAGGCTCGCCGGCTTCCCACACCAGCGTGACGAGCAGGGTGCCGGCCTCCGGCTGGGCCAGCGTGTACCCCACCAGGGTGTAACCCGGAAAGGCGACGAGCGGGGTGAACTGCAGCGGCTGTTGGGTGAAATCCGGTGAGGGCGTGACCGCCGGCGCGGCGGCTGGTTCCCTCACCGCCGGCGGCGGGCTTAAGACCCAGAGGAACAGCCCCGCGATCACGGCGACCGCGCCCAGCCCCAGGCTCAGCGCCAAAATATCGCCCGCGCGCCGGGGAGGGCGGGCAGCCGGGGAACGGCGGGTGGTGGACATAGGGCCTCCGCGCGCCGGCCAGGAGCCGCCGGCCGGCGCTGCCCCGTTAACGCTCCGCGACGCCGGAAAGTTCACTCCGCATGAGCGGCGCAAAAAAAGCGTCGGCCAGCGCCAGCGCCTGGGCGGCGGTGAAGGTCTCGCGTTCGGCCGGCGCCTGCTGCCGCCAGGCCTCGGCGGCGGCGGCATCGCGCAGGAACGGCATCTCGCGGCACAGGCTGTGGGCGGCGCAGCCGCCGGGCGTCTGCCAGTGGATGCCCACGCGCAGGTCGGCCGGCGCCGCCGGCAGGGTGAGGCCGTGCTGGGTCACGCGGACCGGCGCGCCGGTGGCCGCGCAGTGGGACGTGATCGCGGTGGCCAGGCCGAACAGCGCGCCGACCGCCAGCGCATCCACGGCGCACATCGCGCGCGGGGTGTGGCCGTTAACGTGAACCGTGTGCGGGGTGGCGTCCAGCGTGAACGGGTAGGCGCCGGCGATCTCGCCGGCCTCGTCCAGCACCACGAGATCGTCGGCGCGCAGACGGGCGAGCGCCGCGTCCACGTCCGGCGTCCCGGCCGCCAGTTCAGCGCGGGCCGGCGGCCGGCCCCGCGCGGCAAAGGCGCGCAAAATGGTCTGATGCAGGGCGCGCCATTCGGGGGGCAGCTGCGCTTGACGCGCGGCCAGGGGCAGGAGGGCGTTGAGATGCGCTAACGCGGCGGTAGTTTGAGAGTCCAAGAGGTTAGTCCACAATCAGCGCGCCGTGCGCGGGCGCGAACTCGGCCGTGAAGTGGCGCAGTGCCGCCGGCGCTTGCGTCATCCGCACCCCGCGGATGCGGTCCTTCAACCCGTTCACGTGCAGCAGCACTTCGGCCAGATAATCCACATGGCTCTGGGTGTAGACGCGGCGCGGGAAAGCCAGCCGCACCAGTTCATTGACCGCCGGCTTCTCGGTGCCGTCCGGCTGGAGCCCAAACATCACCGAGCCGATCTCCACCGAGCGGATGCCGCCCTCGAGATAAAGCACGCACGAAAGCGCCCAGGCCGGGAATTCGGGCTGCGGGATATGCGGCAGCCAGGCCTTGGCATCCAGATACAGCGCATGGCCGCCGGAGGGCCGGACCATAGGGATGCCGGCCGCCGCCAGCTTCTCGGCCAGATATTCCACCGAGCGGATGCGGTAGTGCAGGTAATCCTCATCCAGCGCTTCGCGCAGACCGACGGCGATGGCTTCCAAGTCGTAGCCGGCCAGGCCGCCGTAGGTGACAAAGCCCTCGGTCAGGATCAGGTTGTTCTTGCAGATTTGGGCCAGGGCGTCATCGTTGAGGGCCAGGAACCCGCCGATATTGGCCATGCCGTCCTTTTTGGCGCTCATGGTGCAGCCGTCGGCCAGGCTGAACATCTCGCGCGCGATCTCGAACGGTGTCTTATCGGCGTAGCCGGGCTCACGCGTCTTGATGAACCAGGCGTTCTCGGCGAAGCGGCAGGCATCCAGGAAGAACGGCACGTTGTGGCGATGGCAGATCTCGCTGGCGGCGCGGATATTAGCCAGGCTCACCGGCTGGCCGCCGCCGGAGTTGTTGGTGACCGTGATCATGGCCAGCGGCACCCGGCCCGGGTTCTCGGCCAGCGTGCGCTCCAGCGCTTCCAGGTCGAGGTTGCCCTTGAAGGGGTGGATGGCTTGCGGCTGCCGGCCCTCGGCCGTGATCAAATCCAGCGCGATGGCGTTGCGGTATTCGATGTTGGCGCGGGTGGTGTCGAAGTGGGTGTTGTTGGGGACGATATCGCCGGCCTTCAGCGCGGA
>JAGOBN010000788.1 GCA_017999235.1 Anaerolineales bacterium
GCGCCCGTCGGTGACCAGCGCCAGCGAGCCGGAGGCCGGCAGCTCGGCCTGGCCCTGACCGCCCAACAGCCCGTTGGCCAGAACGTGCTGGAGCGTCACGGTGACCGCGTTCTCGCTCCGCCACTCAAGGTTGAGCGTCGCGCCGGGGCGCACGGCATGCACTTGATCAATCAAGAAACTCAGGATGACGGGCGTGGCGGCGGGAAGGGCGGCGGGCGGCGCGGCCGTGAGGGTCGGAAGTTCGGAGGGGGACGGCGGCAGCGTTGCCGGGCCCGGCTCTGGGGTGGCCGCGAGCGGCGTGAGCGTGGCGGGCGCCGGCGGCACGGTCAAACTGGCCGGCGGCGCGGTGAGGGTGGCGGCGGGCAGGGTGCTTGGCGCCGAAGCGGTCAGCCGCAAGGCCGTGGCGGTGCCCACGATCTGGGTCTGCAGGCCGGGCGCAGTGGTGGGAGCAGGCGGCGGACTGACGGCCCCACAGGCGGTGAGGATGGCCGGCAAACTGGCCAGTCCGAGCAGGCGCAGAGCAGGGAACATAAGCCTCCCGGGCGTCCGTCAGAGCGGGCGGACGTGCCAGTAAAACGCTCAACAGCGGCGGCGGGTTCCCGCTGCGGACCCGCCAATCCGGGTACACTGCGGGCTGCGCCGGCCCAGCGGGGCCGGGTTCAACGATCGGGTGTCTGACATGCAGAAGAAATTCCTTGGCCTGGCCGGGGCGGTGTTGGGCCTGGCCGTCCTGGCGGTGTTGAGCGGGCTGCCGGCGCCGTGGGCGGGCTGGGCGCGCGATGGCTGTGAGCGCGCCGACTGCTATTGCGAGCCGGTGACGGATGGTTTTGTGGCCCAGCCGCTGGCCGCTTACTCGAACCTGGGCTTTATGGCGGTGGGGCTGTGGATCCTGACCGCGCCGCGCCGCCGGTCCACTTGCCCCCCTGAGCGGAGCGAGTGGGGGGCGGAGTCCCTGGCGAACAGGGAGCCGGCCGCCGGCAATCTTCTGCGCGCGCATCCGGTCTATGCCGGGCTGTTCGCGGTCACGGCGCTGGGCACGGGCCTGGGCTCATTCTTTTATCACGCCTCGCTGACGCGCCTGGGCGAGTGGTTTGATCTGGTGGGCCTGTATCTCTTCACCAGCGGCGTGTTGGTGTACGCCCTGGCGCGGCTGACGCGGCGCGCGGCGCCGGGGCGTTGGGCGGCGGTGTATGCGGGCGTGAACGTGCTCGGCGCCGCGCAAATGCTCTGGGCGCGGGATTGGCAGCAGATCGTCTTTGGCGCGCTGGCGGCGGGCGCGTTAGCGGCGGAAGCGCTGGTGCTGATCTGGCGCCGGCCGCGGATCCAGAAGCGGTATCTGGCGGCGGCCCTGCTCAGCCTGGCGGCCGGCGCCGCGCTGTGGGTGACGCCGTGCGCGGCCCAGCTGCCATTCCCACCCCACGCCGGCTGGCACGTGTTGGCGGCGGCGGCGCAGGCGGGGTTGTTCGCGTACTACCGGTCGGAGCAGGGGTAACGGGCCGGGCTTAGCGCTGCCGGCCGGCCAATTCGGCTTCAGTGCGCGCGATTTCCGCCTCCAGTTCGGCCGCGATCTGGCCGAGGAGGTTCTCGCCCCGCCGGCGGGCCAGGCTGGCCTCCAGCTTGAGCTGGACCGCCGGCGATTTGGCCAGCTCATCCAGCAGCTGTTCCAGGCCGGCGATGATGTCATCCAGCCGCGCGATCTCAGCCCGCAGACCGGCCAGTTGGGCGGCGCGCGACGGCGGCGCGGCGGCGGTTTCCGGGGCCGGCCGGGCGGCCAGGCGCTGTAAGGCGTCCGCATCGCGGGCGGCATAAGCGGCGTTGACTTCCGCCATCACCGCCTGCCGCTGCGCCTTGGCGGCCGGCGCGGCGGCCAGATCCGGGTGGAAGCGCTTGGCCAGGACGCGGTACAGCGCTTTCAGGTCGGCTTCGGCGGCGGCGGTCACCGGCGCGGGCGGCGGCGCCGGCGGTTCCGCCTCGGCGCGCGGCGCGGATCGAAACGCCGCCGCGGGGGTGGCGGCCGGATACTCTCCGCGCGCCTGCTGGAGCTGGGCACGCAGGCTGAGCAGCCGGTCTTGCAGGGGCAGCAACAAGGCCTCGACCTGGGCCGTGAACTGCTGGAGATCAAACAGCTCTTGCTCGAGTTCGGCCGCTTTTTCCTGCCGGCCGGTGAGCTGCGCCTGCAAGGCATCCAGTTCGGGGTCACGGCTGACGGGGGCGGCTGGTTTGGGTTTGCGCTTCCAGAACATGGGGCAACATTGTACGCCGGATTGCGATTGCCGATTAACAAATCCGGCCGCCCCGCTATAATGCCGCTATGACCGCTTCGATCACGCGCTTGCGGTTTGCTTCCTTTCTGGCCCCCAACATGTTCCCGGTCTATCAGTTCATGGTCGACCAGGTCGGCCGGCGGCTGGGGATCGCCACCGAACTGCGCGTCGGCGCGGACTTTGGCGAGTTTGAGCGCGGCGAGACCGACGCCGGCTTTCTGTGAGGCCTGCCCTATGTGCAGCTCGTGCGCGCCGCGCCCGGTTTGTTGGAGCCGCTGGCCGCGCCCGTGCTGCAGCCTCTGCCGTGGGC
>JAGOBN010000789.1 GCA_017999235.1 Anaerolineales bacterium
TCTTCAAACTGGTCGATCACCAACAGGAGCTGCGCGCCGGCCTCGGGCAGGGCCAGGCGCGCGGACCGCACCAGCCCGCGCGCGTCCCGGCGCAGCTGCTCCATCAACCCCGCCGGCCGCTGGCCGGCCACGCGCAGCAGCGCGATCTCCAACTCCTCCAGCGGATGCGCGCCCGGCGCCATGGCCGCCACGTACCACTCGGCCGAACCCGCCAGCGCCCCGCGCCGCAGCGCCGGCAGCAGCCCGGCCTTGACGACCGACGACTTGCCGCTGCCGCTTGGCCCGACCACGGCCAGGAAGCGGGCATACGGGCCGGCCTCCGTCAGGCGGGCGAGCAAGCGCTCGACCAGCGCCGCCCGGCCAAAGAAATCGGCCTCGTCCGCTTCCTCGAACGGCCGCAGGCCTTTGTAGGGGTTCGCCAGTTCGACCGGCTCACGCCAGGCGGTCACCACCGGCTCGCCCACGGCCGCGCACCGAAAGGCCTCGACCAGGGCCAGCGCGTTCGGGTAACGCTGGGCGGGATCAGGGTGGGTGGCTTGCTGCAAAACGGCTTGCAGATCGGGCCGCGGGGCGGCGCCGGCCAGCACTTCACCCAGCACCCGCGCCAGGCTGTATACATCGCTCTGCGCCGTCACCGGCTCGCCGCGCGCCTGTTCCGGCGACGAGTACCCGTCCGCCAGTCCGGCGGCCTCCGCCGGCGCGCCGGCCAGATCGGCCGCGATCCCAAAGTCGCTCAGATAGGCGTTGCCGGCCTCGTCCAGCAGGATGTTCTCGGGCTTCACATCGCGGTGCACCACCCCTTGCCGGTGGGCGGCCATCAACGCCCCGCCGACCTGGTCCATCAGCCGCGCGGCCGCCTCCAGGGTCCAGGCCCCGTTCCGCAGCCCCTCGCGCAGATTGCCGCCGCGCAGATAGCGCATGACCAGGTAGGCCCCGCCCGGCTCGCGCCAGTAGTCATACAGCGGCACGATGTGCGGGTGCTCCAGCCGCGCCACCAAGCGGGCCTCGGCCTCAAACCGGCGGATGAAGTCCGGCCGGTCCGAATACGCCGGCGCGATCACCTTGACCGCCACCGCTCGCTCCACGCTCGGCTGATAGGCCCGATACACTTCGCCATACGCGCCGGCCCCGATCCGCTCGCGCAGCTCGTACCCGCGCAAGGCCGGCAAAGGCTCCGCCGCGCGGCTATCCCCGCTGGCGGCCGGGGCCTTGAGCGCCCGCTCGTAGGCGGCGCGCGTGGCCGCCGACGGCGCCACCCCGACCTCGCGCTGCAACGCCTCCGCGCAGCGCCGATATGCGCTGGCCGCCTGGGAGGCGTCCCCGCGCGCGCCGTGCGCCACGATCACAGCCCGGTAGCCGGCCTCCGGCGCGCCCCCGAGCGCGATCCAGCGTTCTCCGTGTTCCAAGACCTCTTCCCAACACTCGGCCGCCACCAACTGATCCAGCAGCGCCGTCATCTTGTGCTCGAACAGCGCCTGCAGCCGTTCGCGTTCCAGCACCACCCAGTCATCATAGAACCCGGGCAGCAATTCGCCTTCATACAAGGCCACCGCTTCAGCTAGCGCCTCAGGCGCTGCGCCGGCCGCGCTCTTCGCCTCCAGCCGGCGCGCATCCAGCCAGTAGTCGGCGGCGCCATCAAAGACCACCGTCGTCTCGTCGGCCGCCAGGCAGTCCGGCCCGCCGGCCGTGGCCAGGGCTTTGCGCACCCGCCACAGGGTGTGGCGCAGATTGGCCTTGGCGTTGGTCTCCGGCATGTCCGGCCACAACAACCCGGCCAGCTGCTCGCGCCGGCAGGCCACGCCGGCGTTCAAGGCCAAGTAGGCCAATAGCGCCTGAGCCGCCCGCAGCGGCAGTTCCACTGGCCGGCCATCGGCGGTGACGATGAATTTCCCAAGCAATTGGAGTTTTAGCATCGCGATTCCCCCGAACCAAGCCCGATGCAGTCGCGCTGGAGAACGTGCCTGAGCACGCTGGATTCACTATAGCACCAACTCGCCGCGCCGCCTCCCCCCAATGCGAAGAGACCCCGCTTCGCGCGGCTGACGGCGTTTTGGCCTCGATACACGCTCGATACACGCCGGCCGGCCGGTGAGCACATGGCGCCCCGCTAGCTTGATTTCACACACAAGCCGGAGGGAAACCATGAACGCTAAACTCGCCAGCCTGACCATCGCCATCAGCTTCCTGACCCTCAGCCTGAGCACCACCCCCGCCGCGGCGGCGACCACCACCTGCGCCGGCGGCGCCGTCCGGATCGACCACACCTATGCCACACAGCAAGGCGCCACGCGGATCGTGAGCACCACCCACAGCCTGGGCACGGCCGTCGGGGCGCACGTTGTCCTGACCCACAACCACTTCGCCCGGCAGCCGCAGCCCGGCCAGGGTGAGACCCTGACCTTCGTGGAGTGTTCAGGCAAGACCACGCGGCTGGCGGTGGAGCGGCTGGCCTTCGTCGCCGTCGACGCCGGCACGGCCCTGATCTACCTGCCGGATGACGTGGCTTTGACGAGCCCGTCCACGGCCGACCCGAAAGTCGTGACGAGCGTGGCCGCCGGCGCGCGGCTGCAGG
>JAGOBN010000105.1 GCA_017999235.1 Anaerolineales bacterium
CTTTTATCATCTCGCTCGTCTCGATGTTCCCGGACCTGGCGCTGACGATCGACGACCAGTACTGGATGGGCAACGAGCGCGAGGGCTTCACCACCTCCACGCGCTGGAGCATCGTGGGCACCCACACCGGGCCGGGCGTCTACGGCAAACCCACCGGCCGGCGCGTTTATATGTGGGGCATCACCCAGCATGTGATCAAGGACGGCAAGATCACGGAAGAGTGGATGATGTTCAACGAGTTCGAGGTGTTGGCTCAAATCCTGCGGGAATGACCGTGGCCCGCACTGCGCGCCGACCGCGCGCCTCTCAGTCAGGAGAACCCCCCATGTCTGAGCAACCCGCTCCCGCTCCCGCCCCCGTCGAGCCGTCCCCGACCAGCGCCGTGCCGGCCCGCGCCCACCTGCCGGCCGAGAACGCCGCCCGTTTGGAGACGCATACCCTGCGCTTCCCGGCCGGCCCGCGCCGCAATCCGGCCGATTACAGCATCTCGCTGCGGACCAAGTTCGGCACCGACCAGCAGCTCCTGCGCCCCGGCCGGCCGCGCCAGAGCATGCGCGGCTTCGAACCGCACTACACCGACATCATCGATTTTATCGTCCGCGCCACCCACAAAGTGTGGGAGGAGAAGGACATCGGCTACATCTACGAGCTGTACAGCCACCGCACCCCGGTGACCGATGACTACGGCCTGAACTGGGGGCGGGACCCGGTGATCGCCAACACCGCGCAGTTCATCAACGCCTTCCCGGATATCCGCCTGATCGCGGACGAGATCATCTGGGCCGGCGACGACGAGGTGGGCTTCTATACCTCCCATCGCACGGTCCTCAAGGCCACCCACACCGGCTACAGCCAGTTCGGGCCGCCCACCGGCCGCAAGCTGCAGTTCTGGCTGACCGCCAACTGCGTGTCGGTGGCCAACGAGATCGTGCTGGAGCACGTCATTTACAACACCACCAGCATGCTCCAGCAGATGGGCCATGACCTGCGCGCCAAGGCGCGCGAGCTGGGTAACCGCCGGACGCAGCCCGGCGGCCTGCACGACGCGCGCTCTGGGGAGCCGGCGCGCCTGCCCGGGCAGGGCAAGCCCGCGCACCTGCCGCCTTCATCAGCGGCCGGCTTCGACGTGGAGGACTTCCTGCGCCGGACCCTGCACTACGTCTGGAACTGGCGCCTGCTGGGCAAGATGGTGGACGCCTACGCCCCCAACGTGCGCTTCTATGGGGCGACCGACCGGGCCTATTACGGGGTGGGGGAGCTGCAATCCTTTGTGCTCTCGCTGATCGCGGCCTTCCCGGATCTGGTGTTCTCGGTGGACGACGTGTACTGGATGGGCAACGAGGCGGAAGGCTACACGACCTCCACGCGCTGGAGCCTGGTGGGCACGCACACCGGGCCGGGCGTGTACGGCGCGCCCACCGGCCGGCGCGTGTATATGTGGGGCATTACCCAGCATGTGATCCAGCAGGGCCGGATCACTGAAGAGTGGATGACATGGAACGAGTTCGACGTCCTGCAGCAGATTTACCGCGATTGAGCCGGCCATGAGCGATCCCGCCCACGTGCCGCCGGAAAACGCCGCCCGTCTGGACACGCACGCGCTCCGGCCGCAGTTGGGGCCGCGCCGCAATCCCGCTGACTACGCGATCTCCCTGCGCGCGCACTACGGCGCGCCGGCCAGCCAGCGCCGGCAGAGCCTGCGCGGCTTTGAAGACCACTACACCGACATCGTGGACTTCATCGTGCGCGCCACTCACCGCGTCTGGGAAGAGAAGCAGGTCGGCTATATCTACGACATCTACAGCCACAACGCCCGCGTGACCAGCGAATCTGGTCTGGAGTGGGGGCGCGACCACGTCGTCGGCAACACCCTGCAGGTGATCAACGCCTTCCCGGACGCCCGCCTGGTGGCGGATGAGGTGATCTGGGCCGGCGACGACGACGTGGGCTTCTCCACCTCGCACCGCATCGTCTTTCAGGGCACGCACACCGGCCACAGCCCGTTCGGGCCGCCCACCGGGCGCCGGGTGCAATACTGGATGATCGCCCACTGCCTGTTCCTGGCCAATGAGTGCCGGGCGGAGTGGGAGATCCCCAACACCGCCAGCCTGCTCCAGCAGTTGGGCCTGGACCCGCGGGAGAAGGCGCGCGCGCTGGGCAACCAGCGGCTGGCGGCCGGCGGGCTGAATGACCCGCGCTACGGCGAGCCGGCCCGGCTGCCCGGCCAGGGCAAGCCGGCCCAACTGCCGCCGCTGGCCGCCGGCGCCGGCTTTGACCCGGAGAGCTTCCTGCGCTGGATGTACCAGGCCGTCTGGAACGGGCGGCTGGTCGGCCAGATCGAGGCCGCCTACGCGCCCAACCTGCATTTCCACGGGCCGGCGGACCGGGTCCTGTTTGGCCTGGGCGCGTATCAGACCTTTGTGCTGTCCCTGCTCTCCGCCTTTCCGGACCTGGCGTTGACCATCGACGATCTGTACTGGATGGGCAACGACCTGGAGGGCTACGCCACGGCCACGCGCTGGAGCCTGGTGGGCACGCACACCGGGGCCGGCCTGTTTGGGGCGCCCACCGGCCGGCGCGTTTATATGTGGGGGCTGACCCAGCACGTGATCCGGAACGGCCGCATCGCCGAGGAATGGCTGTTGTTCAACGAGTTCGACGTCCTGCAGCAGCTGCTCCATGATTGAGCCGGTGATCCCATGACGGACCATCCCTCCGCCTCCGCTTCTCCCGCCGGCGCAGCCCCGGCCGGCGCCTATCTGCCGCCCGAGAACCTGGCCCGCTTGGAGACCCACGCGCTCCGGTCCCAGCTCGGCCCGCGCCGCAACCCGCCGGATTACACCATCTCCCTGCGGGCTAAGTTTGGCACGGACCAGCAGTTGCTGCGGCGCGGCGAGCGCCGGCAGAGCATGCGCGGCTTTGAAGACCAGTACACGGACATCGTGGACTTCATCGTCAACGCCACCCACTTCATCTGGGAGATGAAGAACGTCGGCTACATCTATGATCACTACAGCCACAACATCCGCGTGGTGGACGACTATGGCTTGAGTTGGGGCCGGGACGCCGTCATCGCCAATACCGCGCAGTTCTTGAACGCCTTCCCGGATATCCGCCTGATCGCGGACGAGATCATCTGGGCCGGCGACGACGAGGTCGGCTTCTACACCTCCCACCGCACCGTGCTCAAGGCCACCCACACCGGCTACAGCCAGTTCGGCCCGCCCACCGGCCGTAGGCTGCAGTTCTGGCTGACCGCCAATTGTCATTTCCTGGCGAACGAGAACCGCGAAGAATGGGTGATCTATAACACTTCCAGCATGCTGCAGCAGATGGGCTACGATCTACGGGCGAAAGCGCGCGAGCTGGGGAACCAGCGGCTGACCGCCGGCGGCCTGCACGACGCGCGCTTTGGGGAGCCGGCGCGCCTGCCCGGGCAGGGCAAGCCCGCGCACCTGCCGCCTTCATCGGCGGCCGGCTTCGACGTGGAGGACTTCCTGCGCCGGACCCTGCACTACGTCTGGAACTGGCGCCTGCTGGGCAAGATGGTGGACGCCTACGCCCCCAACGTGCGCTTCTATGGGGCGACCGACCGGGCCTATTACGGGGTGGGGGAGCTGCAATCCTTTGTGCTCTCGCTGATCGCGGCCTTCCCGGATCTGGTGTTCTCGGTGGACGACGTGTACTGGATGGGCAACGAGGCGGAAGGCTACACGACCTCCACGCGCTGGAGCCTGGTGGGCACGCACACCGGGCCGGGCGTGTACGGCGCGCCCACCGGCCGGCGCGTGTATATGTGGGGCATTACCCAGCATGTGATCCAGCAGGGCCGGATCACTGAAGAGTGGATGACATGGAACGAGTTCGACGTCCTGCAGCAGATTTATCACGACTGAAGCGGTGACGCTGGATCCAGCCGATGGATTACGACCGTCAGTTGCAGCACTTTCATGTCGCCCGGTTCCGCGCGGAACTGGAGCAAGTCTGGGCGCGCCTGACCGGCAAGTCGATGGACCTGCTGGATTTTGAGGAGATACGCCAGCGCCTGCACATGGAGCTGACCGCGCGCCGGACCCTGCGCGAGATCCCGCTGGCCGCCATTGTCGGCAGCGTGGGGCGGCCCGGTGACTTTACGCGGGATTTCCTGCCGCTGAACGATAAAGACGCTCACCGCTGGATTTCGGTCCAGAACCAGTTCCAGGGCCTGACCGGGGTGCCGCCGATCGAGGTCTACCAGGTCGGCGAGGTGTACTTCGTCCTGGACGGCAACCACCGGGTCTCCGTGGCCCGCGATATGGGGGCCGACCACATTGAGGCCTATGTCACCGAGGTGCACAGCCGCGTGCCGCTGACCCCGGACATGGACCCGCGCGCGCTGATTTTGAAGGCGCGCCATGTGGAGCTGCTGGAGCGGACGCAGCTGGATCAGCTGCGGCCGGGCGCGGACCTGGAATTGACGCGGCTGGGCTATTACGCCGAATTGGAGCGCCACATCCGCCTGCACCGGTACGTGCTGGGCGTGGAACAGCGGCGGGAAGTGCCCGAGCCGGAGGCCGTGGCCGACTGGTACGACCACGTCTATCTGCCGGTGGTGCGCGTGATCCGCGACCAGCAGGCCCTGGAAAAGTTTCCGGGCCGCACGGAAGCGGACCTGTATCTGGCGGTCTCCGGTTATCGGCCGCTGTTGGACGAGTTCTTGGATTGGGAATTCGAAGAGGGCGAGGCGCCGCCGGCCCCCGGAGCGGACAGCCAGGCCGCCGCGGCGCCGGCCAGCGCCCCCTCCGGGCTGACGCGCTTTATTGGCCGGGTGCTGGGTCGGTTGCGGGAAGGGGAGCCGGCCGCGTTGACCGGGCTGGTGCCCGGGCAGTGGCGGCGCGAACAGGCCGGCGCTGTCCAGGACCCCGAATTCCGGCTCTTCACTAACCTGCTGGTGCCGGTGGCCGGCACCCAGTCCGGCTGGGCCGCGCTGGCCCTGGCCGGGGAGGTGGCCCGGCGCGAACATGGGCGGGTGCTGGGTCTGTATGTGGTTCCCGCGCCGGAGCAGCGCGTCGACGCGCGCGCGCTGGCCGTGAAAGCCGAGTTTGAGCAGCGCTGCCAAGCGGCCGGCATCCCCGGCCGGCTGGCGGTGGAGGTCGGCGAGGTGGCCGAGCGGATTTGTGAGCGCTCGGCCTGGGTGGATTTGACGGTGGTGCGGCTGGCCCATCCCCCGCGGCCCGAACCGTGGGCCAAGCTCAGCTCCGGCCTCCGCACGCTGGTCCGGAATTGCGCCAGCCCTTTGTTGGTCACCCCGCAAGCCGCGGCCCTGCGCGTCGAGCGCGCGCTGGTGGCCTACAACGGCAGCCCGAAGGCGGACGGGGCCCTCCGGGTGGCCGCTTACCTGGCCCAGCATTGGGGCGTCGCGCTGCTGGTGGTGTGCGCGGGCGCCGGCGGGGTGGACTCGGACGCGGTCCTGGCCCGCGCCCGCGAGCAGTTGGACGCCCGCGCGGTGGCCGCCGCCTATCGGGTTGAGACCGGGCCGGTGGCCGAAATTGTGCTCAAGCTGGCCGACGAGCACGGCAGTGATTGGATCGTGATGGGCGGCTATGGGCGCGGCCCGTTTCTGGAGATCGCCCTGGGCAGTACCGTGGATCACGTCCTGCGCCGCAGCCTGCGGCCGACGTTGATTTGTCCGTAAGCGGCTCACGACTCGATAGAGCCGCGAGCGGGAGAGAGTTGGGTATGGCCGAGAATGAAATCTTAGTTCGAGCGGAAGACCTGGAACCGTTTGTGGACGAGCTTTTCCGGCGCGCCGGCCTGGCGGCCGATGACGCGGCGTTTAGCGCCCGCTGCCTGGTCGACACAAACCTGTGGGGGATTGATTCGCACGGGGTGCTGCGCCTGCCCGACTACGTCAAGCGCCTGCGGAAGCGCGCCATCAACCCCCAGCCGCAGTCCAAGCTGCTGCGCGGCAGCCAAGGGCTGGAGGTCATCGACGGCGACGACGGCCCCGGCTTCATCGTCGGCCGGGACGCCATGCTGCGCGCCATCGAGCTGGCTGAGACCCACAACGTCGGCGTGGTGGGCGCCATCCGCAGCAACCACTTTGGAGCGGCGGCGCTGTACGCCCGCCTGGCCGCCGAACGCGGCATGGTCGGCATCGCCATGACCAACGTCATCCCCAACGTGGTGGCGCCCGGCGGCACCAAGCCGATCACGGGCAACAACCCCTTCGCCATCGCCATCCCGACCTACGGTGACTTCCCCTTTGTGCTGGACATGTCGCTCTCGGCGGTGGCCGGCGGCAAGCTGCTGCTGGCCAGCAAGAAGGGCGAGAAGATCCCGCTGGATTGGGCCGTGGACAAAGACGGCCGGCCGACGGATGACCCGGACAAGGCGTTCAAGGGTTTCCTGCTGCCGATGGGCGGGTTCAAGGGGCTGGGGCTGTCCTATGCGGTGGATATCCTGTGCGGCCTGATCACGGGCGGAGTATACGGGGACCAGATGAAGAGCATGTACGCGCACCCGGATGACCCGAGCCTGACCGGGCACCTGATGATCGTGATCAATCTGGCCGCCATCATCAGCCCGGACGATATGAAGACGCGCATGGCCGGCTTCTACGCGCGGATCAAGGCCTCGCCGATGCTGGATCCGCAGGGCGAAATGTTCCTGCCCGGCGAGATCGAGTACCGCTCCGCGCAGAAGCGGCGCGCGGCCGGCCTGCCGATCCCGCCCAAGTTGTACGACGAGTTGAAAGTCCTGGGCGCCGAGCTGGGAGTCAGCCGGCCCTTGACCCCCGTAGCCGCCGCCGCGTAGGGCGGCTGGCGACATTCACTAATCGACCGCGCCCACGGCGCCTCGATGATTTATCCAAGAAAGGGATAACGACAATGCAACAGCGACGGTTTCTGTGGTGGTCTGAGTTGACGGCCGGCGAAGTGGTGGACTGGGCCAAGAACGTGTGTGACGTGGCGATCCTGCCCATCGGCGCCACCGAGCAGCACGGCCCGCACGCCCCCTGCGGCGTGGATAACTACAACGCGATCGGCTTGGCGGAGCTGATCGCCAAGAAGTCCGGGGCGATGCTGCTCAACACGCCCATGTACGGCTCGCACCCGTATCACCACTGGTACATGCCCGGCAACATCCCGCTGAGCTATGAGACGCACATCGGCCTGCTGTGTGACATCATCCAGGGCGCGGCGGTCTCCGGCTACAACAAGTTCATCATCCTCTCGGCCCACGGCCAGGTCTCGACCACGCTGGTGGCCGTGCACAAGCTGGGTCTGGCCG
Source organism: Anaerolineales bacterium (assembly GCA_017999235.1). The sequence goes on from JAGOBN010000105.1 coordinate 7,273, forward strand.
GCCACTTCACCGTCTCCCTGCACTGGTACGACTTCCTGCGCGACGACAAGCACGCGCTGGTGGACTACATGTGGCACGCCGACGAGGCCGAGACCTCGATGGGCCTGTACCTGTATCCGCAGTACATCGACATGAGCAAGGCCGCCAAGGGCGGCGGCACGCCGCTGGTGGACCGCAAGTTCATCATCGCCCCCGGCCAAGCGCCGCGCCCGGGCATGATGTACCACTTTGAAGGCACCTTCGCCCGGCCCGAGTACAAGGAGCTGGACAACGGCATCATCGGCGACGCCACCAAGGCGACGCGCGAAAAAGGCGAGAAGCTGGTCACGGGCGTGGTGGACAACGTCTGCGCCCTGATCGAAGACATCATGCAGCGCTGGCCGGTGGGCGTCAAACCGCCGGTGAAATAACGTTATTGGCTGCGGCCGGCCGCGGCGGGGACGTGCTCAAGCGCGCCGCTGCCCGCGGCCGGCCGCCCGAGAAAGAAGAACGCGTATGAAGCTCCAAGATAAAGTCGCCATCGTCACCGGCGCCACCAAGGGCATCGGCGTGGCGGTGGCCCAAGAGTATGCCAAAGAGGGCGCCAAGGTGGTGCTGGCCGGCCGGACGACCGAGCTGGGCGAGAGCGTGGCGCAGGGGATCCGCGACCAGGGCGGCGAAGCCATCTTCGTCACCTGCGATGTGAGCCAGCGCGCCGACGTCGAGCGGCTGGTGCAGGCGGCCGTGGACCGCTTCCAGCACATCGACATCGTGGTCAATAACGCCGGCGTCAACCACAGCGCCAACTTCATGGACACCACCGACGCCGACTGGGACTGGGTGATGGGCGTGGACCTGAAGGGCACGTTCATGCTCAGCCAGTCGGCGGCGCGCGTGATGATCGCCCAGGGCCGGCCGGGCGTCATCATCAACATCTCGTCGGTCATGGCCGTGCTGGCCCTGGCGGACCAGGTGCCGTACTGCGCGGCCAAGGGCGCCGTCAACCAGATGACCAAGGCGATGGCCCTGGCGCTGATCGACAAGGGTATCCGCGTCAACGCCGTCGGCCCCGGCCCGGTGATGACCGAGCTGATGCAGCGGGTGGTGAACAACGAGGCCAAGCACGGCCAGCTGATGGAGCGCCTGCCCATCGGCTACATCGCCTCGTGCGAGGAGATCGCGCGGGTGTGCGTGTTCATGGCCAGCGACGACTCTAGTTACATCATGGGACAGTGTATTTATCCTGACGGCGGCCGGATGATTCAAGCCTTCCCCCGCAAGATGGAGAAGTGAGGTAGAGGTATGAGCGCGCCCAAGGTTGGTCTGATCACGTTTGGCGATGAGCGGCCCCATGAATGGGAGAAGCTCTTCAAGGGGTTGACGGTGCCTCGGCATCAGGCGGCGCTGGAGTATCTGCGCGGCCTGCCCATCGATCTGCGCGCCGCCCCCGAGGTGGCGCGCTCCAAAGAGGATATCGACGGCCAGGTGGACGCGCTCCTGGCGGCCGGCATCGAGGCCTTCATCGCGCACGTCCCGTGCTGGACGGCGCCCAACCTGGTGGTGCGCGGCGTCCAGCGCATGGATCGGCCCACGGCCCTGGTCTCCAACCAGCACGCCGGCACGCACGGCACGGTCGGTTTGCTCGGCGCGGCCGGCGCGCTGGCCCAGATTGGGTTCCCGCACCTGCGCATCCGCGAAGACTTTGAGACCGGGCGCGTGGCGGCCCGGCTGCTGCCCTTCGTGCGCGCCGCCGGCGCGGTGCGCCGCCTGCGCGGCGAAGTCTTCGGCCTGTTTGGCGGGCGTTCGCTGGGCATCGACACCGGCACCTTCGACCCGATGCAGTGGCGCGAGCTCTTCGGCGTGGATGTGGAGCACATCGACCAACTGGAGATCATCCGCCGGGCGGAGCTGCTGGCCGAAGCGCCGGCCCAGGAGATGGTGGCCTGGCTCAGCCAGACCACGGCCCTGGTCGGCTACAACGATCAAGGCCTGACGCCGGCCAAGCTCTCCTTCCAGGCGCGCTGCTACCTAGCCACCAAGCAGATCATCGAAGAAAAAAAGCTGGACTTTGGCGCGGTCAAGTGCATGCCGGACCTGACCAACCACTACGTCCCGCAGTGCCTGTCGGCGGCGCTGATGCCGGGCCCGTATGACGC
>JAGOBN010000104.1 GCA_017999235.1 Anaerolineales bacterium
ATCATCCGCCATCACCAGCACCTGGTCAAAGAACTGCGCGATGACGGGGATGATGGGCAGCAGCTGCCCAAAGACCGCGTCCACCGTGGCCGCCGGCGTCAGGGACTGCGCGGCGGCGGCCAGGGCTTGCTCGGCCGGCTCAACCAGCCGGGCGCTGTCGACCGGATACTGTTCGGTCTGATCGCGCGTGATGCGGACGCAGCGCGCGTAAGCGGGCAGCACCCGGGGCCAATCCGGGCGCGCCACCCAGGCCGCCAGCTGTTTGACCGCTGTGAAGGCGCGGGCGGGGTTATGGGCCTGCTCGGCCAGCACCGCGTCCACCACATCATATTTGAAGCCCTGGTCCAGCAGCTGACCGCGCAGCCGGCCGGCCAGAAAAGCCAGCAGATCGCCCAGCAGTTTGGCGGGGTCGGTCACCAGGCCGGCCGGCAGCGGCTCCAGGGCCGCCGTCAGCATCGCGCGCAGGTCCAGGTCCAGGGCGTGCGTCATCAGGATTTCGTTGACGCCCAGCGCGGCGCGGCGCAGGCCGAAAGGATCGGCCGAACCGGAGGGCGCCAGGCCGGCCGCGAACAGGCCGGCCAGCGAGTCCAGCCGGTCCGCCAGGCCCACGGCCATGCCGGCTTTGGTCTGCGGCAAACTGTAGTGTTCCCGGATGGCGGTGGCCACGGGCAGCGGTTCGCCGGAGGCCAGCGCGTACTCGTAGCCCATCACGCCTTGCAGGGACGTCATCTCCACCACCATCTGCGTGGCGAGATCGGCTTTGCACAAATGCGCGGCGCGCTGAGCCACGGCTGACTCCGCCGCGTCCAGCCCGAGGGCCGGCGCCAGACGGACCGTGAGCGCTTCCACGCGCTCGGCCTTATCCAGCATCGACCCCAGCTTGGCCTGGAAGGTGAGCGTCGCCAGCTTGGGCCGGAACTGCTCCAGCGTGGCCTGGCGGTCCTCGCGCACAAAGAAGTTGGCGTCCGCGAAACGGGCGCGGATGACGTGCTCGTTGCCCTCGCGCACCAAATCCAGATGGCGGGTATCGCCGTTGCGGACGGCGATGAAGTACGGCAGCAGGGCGCCATCCGGCGTTTGCACCGGGAAGTAGCGCTGGTGCTTCTTCATCACGGCCACCAGCACCTCGCGCGGCAGCGCCAGCGACTCTGCCGCGAAAGCGCCCAGCAGGGCAGTGGGCCGCTCCACCAAGTTGGTGACCTCGGCCAGCACGCCCTCGTCCGCGATGACGCCGCCGGCCGTCTTGGCCAGCTGGCGGACCTGTTTGAGGATCAGCGCGCGGCGCTGGGCCGGATCAACTTCGATTTTGGCCTTCCGCATCGCGGCCAGGTAATCATCGGCGCCGCCGATGAGGACCGGCGGGGAACCCAGCGGGCGCAGGCCGCGGCTGAGGGCGCCGGCCGTCAGGCCCGCGTACGTGAACGGGACCACGGCCTCGCCCAGCAGGGCCACCAGCCAGCGCACCGGCCGCGAGAACGCGGTGGGATCGCCGGCCCGCCAGCGCATGGTCTTCTCAAACTTCAAGGCCGCCACCAGCTTGGGCAGCAGTTGGCCCAGCACCTCGGCGGCCGGCCGGCCGGCCTCGTGCACCACGGCTACCACATACTCGCCGTTGTCGATCACGCGCTTCTCCAGCGCCGTGACCGGTACATTGTTCTTGCGCGCAAAACCTTCGGCGGCCGGCGTGGGCAGGTCCCCCGCAAAGGCGCGGGCGGCCGGCGGGCCTTTGATCACCAGCTCGCGATCCGGCTGGCTGGGCGCTAGCTCCTTAACCAACACCGCCAGCCGGCGCGGCGTCCCCAGGACGCGCACCTCACCGTGCGTCAGCCGGGCCTCGGCCAGAAGCTTGGGCGTCAGGTCCGCCAACTGGGCCAGCACGGCATCCAGATCAGCGGCCGGCAGCTCTTCGGTGCCAATTTCCAGGAGCAGGGTCCGGGGGCTGGCCGCTAGCGGCTGGTTAGCGGGTGAGGCGACTAGCCCCGGTCCCCCAGCCTCTAGTTCCGCCGTCGCCTTCAACAGCGGATACTCCAACTGCCGGCGCTGCTCCAGATACGCCTCCGACACGCGCCGGGCCAGGCCGCGCATCCGGCCAAAAGCGGCCTGGCGCTCGGTGACACCGATCGCGCCGCGCGCGTCCAGCACGTTGAAGGTGTGGGACATCTTCAGCACGTAATCGTGCGCGGGCAGGACCAGGCCGGCGGCCAGGCTGGCCTCCGCCTCCGCCGAGTAGGCGGCATACAGCTGGCGCAGGCGTTCCACGTCCGCGATCTCAAAGTAATACTTGCTCTGCTCCTGCTCGTTCTGCAGATTTACCGCGCCATACTTGATGCCGGGCGCCCACTGCAAATCACGGAAGTTGGTGACGCGCTGCAAGGCGATGGCGATGCGCTCCAGGCCGTAGGTCAGCTCCACGGCCACCGGGTCCAGCGGCGCCCCGCCCGACTGCTGGAAGTACGTGAACTGCGTGATCTCCTGGCCGTCCAGCCAGACCTCCCAGCCCAGGCCCCAGGCGCCCAGCGCCGGGCTTTCCCAGTTGTCTTCCACAAAGCGGATATCGTGCTCGCGCGGGTTGATGCCCAGCGCCTCCAGCGACTGCAGATACAGCTCCTGCGGATTGCCGGGATCGGGCTTGAGGATGACCTGGTACTGATAGTGCTGCTGCAGGCGGTTGGGGTTCTCGCCGTAGCGGCCGTCATCCGGGCGGATGGAGGGCTCCACGTACGCCACGTTCCACGGCTCCGGGCCGAGCACGCGCAGGACGGTGCCCGGGTTCATGGTGCCGGCGCCGACCTCGGTGTGATGCGGCTGCCAGATTAAGCAGCCCCGGCTGGCCCAGAACTGCTCGAGCGTCATGATGATGTCTTGAAAAGTCAGGGGGGATTTTGGCATGAGGGGTGATTAAGAGATTGGGTGATTGAGGAATTGGGTGATTGGGTGATTAGGCGGCGGTTTCGCGCCGGATAAGCTTGAGAAAGTCCACGCTTTTCAACTGCCGCTCCAAAACAAACACGATATAGCGCTGCAAGACGCGCTCCATCTCGGCCAGCACGTCGGGCGCTAAAGCCAGGCCGGCCACGCGCTCATAGGGCTGGATCTGGAAGTAGCGCAGGTATTTGAGCGCCTCCACGGAAATCGGGATCAGGCCGGGCAGCGCGGGGCCGTTGGGCGTTGGCCGGCCGCAGCGCGCGCAGACCGCCCCGCCCTGCGCGGTGGAGAAGAACTGGGCCTCCGCCACAATGACCTCGCCGCCCAGCACACAGCGCCGCAGCTCCGGCTGAAAGCCGGCCAGCGCCAGCAGCTGCAGTTCATAGTAGCGGGCGGCCAGGGTCACCTCCGGGGCCGCGCTCAGCCAGCCCAGGCCGGCCGCCAGCAATTCATAGAGCTCGGCCGCCTCCTGGTGATCGGGCGTGAACTTATCCAGCAGTTCGACGGCATAGGCCGCGTGCGCGCCGCGCAGCAGATCCTCGCGCAGCGGGAGGTAGGTCTCCACCGTCTGGGCCTGGGTGATCAAATCCAGATCGCGGCCGGCCGCCACCAGCAGGGCCACGCGGGTGAACAGCTCCAGGTGGCCGGCCTTGCGCGAGCGCGGCTTGCGGATGCCTTTGGCCACCAGCCGCACCTTGCCGCGCGCCGGCGTAAACACCGTCAGCACCCGGTCGGCTTCGCCAAAGTCTTTGCGCCGCAGGATGATGGCTTCGGTGCGGTAGGTGCGTTCACGCGTGGTCACGCGCGGGATTATACCAACCCGCGTCCGGGACCGCCGCGCCGGCTCACCGCACCACCACCGGCAGGAAGAGTTTAATACCGCCCGTCACGGGAATGCCGGGCGTGGCGCTGGCTGTCGGGGCGGCCGTGGCGGTGGCGGTGGGCGGCGGCGCGGTGGCGGTCGGCGCCGCCCCGGCCAGCTCCAAGGCGCCGATGTCGCACGCCGGCGTGCCGTTCAGATCGCCATCCCGCGGCCGCGGCTGCTGCTGCACGTCGAAGCTGGGCAGCGCGCAGTTGCCGCCCAAGGGGATGGCATCCACCGCCGGCCCGCCGGGGGCCGGGGCATAAGCCACCACGCCGGCGCGGGCCGTGGTCAGCGTAGCGCTCAAGGCCGCGCCGATGGCGCCGGCCAGAGTGGTATCCGTCCCGCCCGGCGGGCAGCCGTTGGCGGTCCCGTTCGCGCCGAACAGGTTGAAACCTTGTGAGACAAACGGGCCGGCCGAGGCCGTGGCGGCGCAGTCCGCGCCCACGTTGCCGGCGACGACGCTGTTCCGGGTGGTAATGGTTCCATCGGCAATGTACCGCAGGCCGGCGCCGGTGGCGGCTGTGTTGCGCGTGACCGTGCTGAAATCCAGGGTCAGGGCGCTGCCCAGGTCGACGACGTAGGCGCCGCCCCCGCGTTCGGCCGTATTCGCGCCCAGGGTGCTGTTGTTGAGGGCGAGGGTGCTGCCGGTGCCGATCTGCAGCCCGCCGCCCGAACCGGCGGCCGCCGAATTGTTGACAATGGCGCTGCCGTTGATCGTGGTGAGGGCGTTGTTGAGGTTGCTCAGTCCGCCGCCGCTGGTGGCCTGGTTATTCCGGACCAGGCTGGCGTTGAGAGTTAGCTGGCTGCCATCATTCAGGATGGCGCCGCCCACGGTAAAGACGGCATTGCCGCTGGAGTTCCCGTTCTGCAGCGTCACCCCGTTCGCCACAACGATGGCGCCGTTCAAAACATGCAGGACCCGATCCAGCCCGCCGCCGTCGAGGATGGTTTTGTCCGCGCCGTTGCCCAGCAGGATGACGCTGCCGCCGGTGATATCCAGGTCGCCGAGAGCGGCGGTATCGTCAAAACCGGCGCGCGTGAGCGTAAATACACCGTCCACGCCGAACGTGATGAGGGCTTTGTAGACCGGCCCGCTGCTGCCGGCGTTGGCGGCCAGGATCGCCTCACGCAGCGTGCAGTCCTGGGGCTGGCAGCCGTCGGGCGCATGGTCGTCCAGGCGCGTCACCCGGAAGGACCAGCCGGCCCGGTCCGCCAGCGCGGCCGGCGCGGCGCTGTTCCAGAAATTGCGGCTGGTCAGCTCGGCATGCGGCATATCGAAAACATGGAAGACGGCGTAGCCGGCGTTGAGATTGTTGGCGAAGCTCCAGTTGAACAGCTCCGCCGGCGTCGTGAGCGGATAGCCGGTCTGGGCCACGTGGCAGGCGCGGCAGTAGGGCGCGAAGACCGTGTGGTAGAGGGCCGGGTCGCTGGCGTAACCGGGCGGCGTAAAGCCCGCGTCCAGGGTGGCGCCGGGCGCGCCAACGCCGCCGCCGGCCGCATACCAGCCGTCGATCAGCTCGGTCATTGACGCCGGCGGCAGCGTGTCTTTGACCAGGGCGTTGAGCTGGCGGAATTTTTCCTGCTGAGCGGCCAGGGTATAGCCGGCCTGCTGGCTATACCCAAAAGAGCCGGTGTCGAACGGCAGAAAGTTCGCGCCGAACACATTGTTATTGAACGCGTCGTAAGCGCCGCCATGGCAGGCCAAGCACATCTGCGGCCCATACTTCTCGCCTTGGCTGTCGAGCGGCACGCTGTTCAGGCGCGCACCGGTCACCGCGTCGTAGATGTAAAACTTGACGTCATTCGCCTGGCCATCCAGCGCGCGGCTGTACACCATCGCCACGGCCGGCAGACTATTCTGGCCGGCGATGGCGGCGGCCAGGGCCAGGTCCGGGGGCGTGGAGGCCCCCAGCCCGTGGTTGATGACATAGCAGGCCACCGTGTAAGTGTTGCCGGAGCCAGTCTTGCGGCAGTGCATTTGGCGCCCAAACCCCAGATCCCCGGCGTTGTAGTAGATGGCGCTGACCTCGCCGGCGCCCGGAAAGCCAAAGGCGGTTTTCCAGGCGTTGAACGTGGCCGGGGCGCCGATGGCGGCATAGTATTGCCCGGCCTCGGCGGCATCGCCCAGACCCGGCCGGCTGAGCCAGTTCGCGCTGGGGTTGGGGAAAGCCGCGGCCAGACCGGTCACAGTCAGCAGGGCCGCGCTCGCGCACAGCCCAATCAGCCACCCACGACGCGATGCAGTCATAGCTTGCTGTCCTTTCGCCCCAGGCGAGAAGCTAAACGCCGCGGTCGTTGGGCGTCCGCCGCACGCGGATGGGGACTGACGCCTGATGAGGTTGTCAGGGAATCAATGGAGGTCGTGGGTAAACACGACAGATTTAGTTATATTACCACGGACGCGCGATGAGGAGTTTAAGCACGCCGGCGTAGCCCACCCGGCGCTGTTCGAGTTGGAAACCAGCGGTCAGCAGGGCCGCTTCGGTATCGCGGTTGAGGTGGCAGCCGCCGGTGAGCGCCTTCCAGCCCGGCGCCAGCACATCCTGGGCGCGCCCCAGCCAGGCGTGGTGGCTGCGGACATGCTCCACCAGGTACAGCCGGCCGCCCGGCTTAAGCACGCGCCGCGCTTCCGCCAGGGCCGCCGCCGGCTGCGGGATGGAGCAAAAGACCAGGGTGCCGACCACGGCCTCAAAGCTGCGGTCCGCCCAGGCCAGGTGCTGGGCATCCGCGACGGCCAGGGGAAACACCGCGCGCCGGGCCGCCGCGGCCACGCGTTCCACTTCCACGTCACAGGCGGTCACCGCGGCGGCGGCCGGATAATGGCCGAAGTTATGGCCCCAGCCGCAGCCGATCTCCAGCGTCCGGCCCCGCACCTGGGAGAGCACCTCCCAGCGCCAGCCGGCAAAACCCCAAGGCCGCGCGCTGGACCTCATGGCGCGGCGACGACCTCAACCAGGGTGGCGCTGACCAACAGCCGCTCGGTGTAGCGCCAGACCGCATAATCCCAGCCGTCGCACGTCATCAGCAGCAGCTGCTGCCCGTCCGGAATGTAGATGTCGCCGGCCGCTTCGGGCGCCACCCGGCGCTTGCCCGCCACCTGGTAGTGGTAACGCTGTCCCTGCCAGTCATAGAAGATATCGGCGCCGGCGGGCAGCCGCCAGAGGTCGTTAAACGGGCCAACGCCCCAATCACTGAGCGCGACGTGCGCCACCAGCACCGGCGCCAGTTTGACGCCGGGCCGTTCGCCCGTCGTCATCAGCCAGCCGACCTCGGCCCCCAAACCGCTTAAGTCCCAATCGCCTTCCTTGATGGAGACTTTCACCACCGTTTGGTCGAGGCCCAGCTCCGGGATCGACAGCCGGGCCGGCGGCGGCGAGGTGGGCTCCACCTCTTCCGGGAGGCGGGCGGTCGCCAACGGCGGCGCGGCCGACAGCGGCGCCGGCGTCTGATCACCGGTGGGCAGAAAGACCTGGCTCGGCGGCGCCGACGGCTCAGCCGCGGAGGCCGCCCGGTCCGGCGTGGCGGCCGGCCGAGGCGCGAAGGCGGTCTGCGTCGGCGGCGGCACGCGCGGCGGACGCTGGCAGCCGCTCAAAACGCCGACCAGCCCGGCTGCGAGCACCACCCGGATTAGCGCCGGCTGAAGGCCCATCGGGTTAACCCTAATCCACTCAACCCAGCCAGGATGACCAGACCCCAGCGGAGCACCGGCCCCAACGGCCCAGGCCCTTCCCCGGAGGCCGGCAAGCGGCCGGGGATGATTTGCGTCTGCGCGCTGGCCGACACCAGGGTGAACCCCTGGCCAATCCCGTTGGAGTAGCTCAGCCGCGCGGAGTTAAGGATTACAGTGGGGGCTTGACCATTGGCATTGACGCGCGTCTGGATTTGGATGGTGACCGTCTGATGAGCATCCAACTGGCCGATGACGACCGTCACGGTATGGGCGGCGGCGGCGTACGTGAGCGCGCCGGAAGTCGTGGAGCCGTTGATGAAATCCACCTGGGCCGGCAGCGGGTCCGTGACCGTCACGTTCAAGAGGGCGGCCTCGTTGGGATTGGTCACATCCAGGGTGTAGTCCGCGCGGTCGCCGATGACGGCGCGGTCCAAGCTGACCCGTTTGGTAATCAGCGGGTCCACCAACCCGGGGAAGGGCGTCGCCTCGGGCGTGGCCGTGACGCCCGGCGGCGCCGTCGCCGTTGCTGTCGGGGTCTCGGTGACGGCCAGAGGCCGGGCGGCCTGCGCCGGCATCACGCACAGGCCAAAACCGATGAGCACCGCCATCCCCAATAGACTGCCAGCCGCCAACAGACGTGTCACAATCGACCTCCTTCAGCGCCGGATCACCGGCAAAAAAACTGGGTAGGCGGGGGAGACCGTCAGCCGGACCGCCGTCGCCGGATCCCCAAGCCAGAGAAAAGTATCCACCAGATCCAGGCTTTGAGCCGTTAGGATGAGTTGCAGTTTGCCGGCCACGGCCGCCGGCCCCACCCACGGCGCTTCCGCCTGATACAGACGCGTCAAAAAGGTGGTGGCCAGCACGGCGTGGCCGGCGGAGATCCCCAACCCGGTGGCCCCCCACACGCCCACCGCCCCGCCGGCCGGCGCGCGCAGCAGGGCTTCATCCAAGGCGGGCCGGGCCGCATCTTGAAACGACCCGGTCAGGCACGTCATCTCCAGCACGATGGGCAGGCGGCCGCCATTCCACAACGCCGCCACATGCGGCACGTCCGGGGTATCCAAGTGCAGAAAAACTTCGGCGCCCCATTGGCGCGGGGAGGCATGGCCGTTGTAGACCACCACCCCGACGCCGCTGTACCACGCGCCGGCCAGGGCCGCGCGCGTCTCGGCCAGCGCGGCGTCGCCGGCGGAATAGTAGGCGCGCTGCGTCGTCCAGGCGGCCGGCAGGGTCTGCGCCCAGGCGTCGGCGTCGGCCGGAAAGTCGCCGCCGGCGTCGGCGTCATCGGCCACAAACAAAGCTCGGCGGCTCCACTCCCCGGCCGGCGGCGCGGTTTCATAGCCCACGAGCTTAGCCACCACAGTCTGCGCCTCGGCCAGCGAGTTGACCGGCAGCCGGCCCAGGGCGAAATCTGGCAGCGCGTCGGCGCCATACACCGCCACCAAACGGTTATCGGCCGCGGTCTCGCCCAGATACGGATCCACATCGGCCAGGTACGGTGGAATAAATGTCGGCTGCGAATCGGCGCGATAGCGGCGCGGGTCATAGGTGCCGTCGCCCACCAAAACAATGTAGGCCGGGCGCGGGCTCCAGGTGTGGTAGACCGTGGTCAGAAAGGCGCGCAGCGCCTCCGGGGTGGGCCGGCCGGCGCCGGCCGCGTCATAGACCGCGCGCACATCCTCCACCGCCACGCGCCAGCCCTGCGCCTCCCGCAGCGCCATCAGCGGACCCAGCGCGGGGATGAAATCCGGGTGGGAGATGATCAAGTAATCGGCGCCGGCCGCGCCGCTGAGCGGGACCGGCGCGCGCACCGCGGCCGGCGCCCGCACGCCGGGTTCGGCCACCACGTGATACCGGCGCGGTTGGCCGTTATCAGCCGGATCGGTGAAGGTCACCGCCCCCCCGGCCGCTTGCAGCGGCGCGAACAACTGCACCGGCTGAGCG
>JAGOBN010000790.1 GCA_017999235.1 Anaerolineales bacterium
AAATGACGTTTAAGACCAATCCGTTCGGCAAGCTGGCCTTTGAAGTGGAAGACTCCATCGCCGAGGCCGACGACGACCGGCTGCGCATCCCGCGCGACCCCGCCAACGACTACAGCCTGGCCGCCGTCCGCCAGCGCCAAGATTTCATCAAGCAGCAGAGCGGCCTGCCGCTGGAGCACATCTTCAACCTGAGCTGGGACCCGCAGCGCGCCAAAGGCAATGTGGAGAACCTGACCGGCGTGGCGCAGGTGCCGCTCGGCTTCGCCGGCCCTATCCGCGTCAACGGCGAACATGCCCAGGGCGATTTCATCGTCCCCATGGCCACTTCGGAAGGGACGCTGGTGGCCTCCTACAACCGCGGCATCAAGGTGCTCAACCTCTCCGGCGGCGTCAAATGCACGGTGGTGGCGGATGCCATGCAGCGCGCGCCGGTCTTCGTCTTTGACGACGCGCGCGGCGCGCGGGATTTCATCCAGTGGGTGGAGGCCAACTTCGCCAAGATCAAAGAAGAGGCGGAAGCCTCCTCCAGCGTGGCCAAGCTGATCGACATCGACCCGTATCTGGCCAGCAAGTTCGCGTATCTGCGCTTCAACTACCACACCGGCGACGCCGCCGGCCAGAACATGGTCGGCCGCGCCACCTTCGGGGCCAGCAGCTGGATCATCGACCATTACCCCGGCATCCGGCGCTTCTACCTGGAGAGCAACTTCGCCACCGACAAGAAGGCCTCCCAGGTCAACATCATGCGGACGCGCGGCAAACGCGTCACGGCCGAGGCCGTGATCAAGCGCCAGGTCTTGGTGGAGAACCTGCGCGTGGAGCCGGAGAACCTGACCTACCACGCCGGCGTCGCCAACCTGGGCGCCTTCATGTCCCACGCCAACAACAACGGCCTGCATTCGGCCAACGCCATCACGGCCATTTTCATCGCCACCGGCCAGGACGTGGCCAATGTGGCGGAGTCGTCGGCCGGCATCATCTACTCCGAGATCACGCGCGACGGCGATCTGTATCTCTCGCTGACCATCCCGTCGTTGATTGTGGCGACTTATGGCGGCGGCACCGGCCTGCCCACGCAGCGCGAATGCCTGGAAATCCTGGGGTGTTTCGGCCAGGGGAAGGTTCAAAAATTCGCCGAGATCGTGGCCGGCGTGGCGCTGGCCGGCGAAATCTCGCTGGCCTCGGCCATCTCGTCGTCGGACTGGGTGTCCAGCCACGAGAAGTACGGGCGCAACCGCTGAGGGCGGCGGTCAGCCCCGCAGCGCTTTCTCCATCAGCCAGGCCGGCTCGGCCACGCGCTGCTCGCGGCCGTCGGCGTCGGTGAAGATCCACACACCCGGGTCGTCCGCGAAGACGTGGTACCCCAGGCGCAGGTAGAGCCGGCGCGCCCGCTCGTTGGTCTTGGCCACGGCGATGACGGCGGTCTGATAGTGCCGCTCCAGCAGGCCGGCCTCGGCCGCCAGCACCAACCGTCGGCCCAGCCCCTGCCCGCGCCAGGCCGGCCGCACGCGCAAGGCGTACAGGTAGCCCCGGAAGCGGCCGTCCGCGTACTGGTGTTCGGCGCTGTTGAACTGCACAAAGATCTGGCCGACCAGCTGCGCGCCCTGAACGGCCACCAGCAGCAGCCGCTGGCCGCGCTGCATATCGTCAAAATTCGCCCGGAAAACCGCGCGGTAGTGCCGGTACTCGCCTTCCCACTCCAGGGCCGGCAGATCGCGTTCCTCCAGCAGCCGGATCACGGCGGCCTCCGCTCTCGTCGACTCCATCACGCTTGTCCTGGGCGGCTTGCCGCCAGCCATTCCGCCAACAAGGCCTCTTCGCCGGCCGCATCGCTCACCTGGCCGTCCAGCCGCGCGGCGCGCAGCCGCCCCAGCCAGACCTTGAAGTCCGGGCCGGGCGGCAGGCCGCGCTGGATCAGATCATGCCCGGTCAACGCGGACCGCACAAACCGCCACTGGCTCAGATAAGCCGCCAGCGCCGGCCGCAGGTCAGGGCGCGCCACATAAGCCGCCACCCAGCTCAGTTCACTGCCGCGGTCCAGAACCGCCACCGCCTGGCTGGGCCGCGGCCACCCGCCGGCCAGGTCCAGCGCCTGCTGCACGGCCGTCGCCACCATCCCGCTGGGGTTAATGCGCCGCAGCGCGGCCTGGCGCGCCGGCGCTTCCGCGCGCCGCAGCAGCAGGCTCAACCAGGCGGCATCGGGCGCCGGCGGCGGGTCCAGCCGCCAGGCCGGCCAGGGCAGCGCCGGCCAGACCTCCGCCGCCGCGCTCTCGGCCGCGCCCCACGCCAGCGCCGGGTGGGCGCGCCGCAGCACGCCCAGCTCATCCAGGCGCGCCAGCATCGCCGCGGCCCGCCGCTCACGGAAGATCAGCTCCAGCTCGTGCCGCAGCCGGTCCGCGCTCAGCGCTTCCAGCGCGGCGCCGGCCGCTTCCATCAAGGCCAAAGTCGCGGGCGCGATCTGGCCGCCCAGCCGCTGCTCGTAGCGCACGGCCCGGAAGAGGCGCGTCGGGTCATCTTGAAAACTAAGCGGATGCAGCACCCGGATCACGCGCTGCGCCAGATC
>JAGOBN010000106.1 GCA_017999235.1 Anaerolineales bacterium
GGCGGCTGTATTTTCTAGGCGCGGCGGCCGGGGTAGCGCAGCGCGCGGCGGAGGCGCTGCAAGCGCGTTACCCGGGCTGGGTCTTGGCCGGCGCCTTCAGCGGCAGCCCGCACCCCGGGGATGAGGCTGAGATCGTGGCGCGCCTCCAGGCCGCCCGGCCGGACGTGGTCTTTGTGGCTTATGGGGCGCCGGCGCAGGATAAGTGGATCGCGCGCAACCGGCTCCAACTGGGGGTGCCGGTCTGCCTGGGGGTAGGCGGCTCTTTTGACTTTCTAGCCGGCGTGGCGCGGCGCGCGCCGGCGTGGATCCAGCGCCTCGGGCTCGAGTGGCTGCATCGTCTGATGTGGCAGCCGTGGCGTGTGCGGCGGATCGTGACCGCCACGCTTGAATTTCCCCTCGCCGTGCTGCGCCGCTCCCGGCGGCCATCCTGGTTTTAGCTCCGCTTTACGCGCCCCCAACTTCTTCTATCCGCAATGGCCGAATGGCCATGTTAAGCTGTCGGTGTGTAGGGGATCGGTAACCAAAACCCATCCCCAAGCTCGTTCGAAACGGCAAACCTGATGAAAGTCAGGGACGCAAAGCCAAGGGTCTAAAGCTTCGCTCACCGCGAAGCCATGACAGCCAAGCTACCGAAGACGAGGCACCGCTCCCCATTGAGAGCCGGCGTCCTCGCCAGAATGGGGACGAAGATGCGCCGGCTGGCCTCCTCTCTGTTAGCGGTTGTCGTCAGTGTTGGTTTAGCTTGGCCGGCGTCGCAAACGGCGGCCGCCTCCCCCGCTCCTGCTAATTACTGGCTCTACCTGCCCACCGTCACCCGGGAAGCTTCGGGCGCCGCGCTGCTGGGTCAAGCCGTCAACCAACTCACGCTGAATGACTTCACGGCCGCGGTCACCAACGGCGTGGCCGGCGAGGTGCGCGGGGTGTATGTGGCGTCCGTGCTGGCCTTGCCGGTGGTGCAACAGCCGGCCGGGGATTTTGGGTTTGTGTCCTCCCAACCGGAGACGGTGACGCAGTTCGGGCTGGCGGCGCAATATGGCGCGGTGGGCCTGCTGGCCCACAACTACGCGGCCGGCCAAAAATTCTTCGATCTGCAACTGCAGGAGCCGGTGGTGGTGGTGTATGGCGATGGGCAGCTGCGGACCTACCGCATCACGGCCATTTTGCGGTATCAGGCTCTGGAACCGGCCAGCCCCACGAGCCGCTTTGTTGATCTAGAAACGGGCGGGGAGCTTTCGGCCGGCGCCGTGTTCGGGCGGGCCTACGCCAACGCCGGCCAGGTCACTTTTCAGACCTGCATTGCGGCGAATGGGCAGGGGAGCTGGGGACGCTTGTTCGTGATCGCCGAGCCCGTCAACTAGCAGAATGCTTGGTTCTCATTCCCGCCTGACGCTGAGGGGCTCCTCGGCGTCAGGCTTTTTGTTTGATCTGTTCAGCGACTTGGGCGCGCAGTTCAATCATCCAGCCCCCCAAAGCGCCGGATAATAAAATCAACACGGTGGGCGCGAACCAGATCGGCCCAAGGTATGGCAACGGGTCCGGCAGGACACGGATCAGGGCGATTGACCACATGCCGCTGACCAAGCCGATCCCCAGGCGGGCGCGGCGCGCCAGGGCCGCACTCAAGGCGCCGATCAAGATCGGCGGGCCGGCAATGAGCACGGCAGTTAGCACCAACGCTCCGATGCGCACGGCGAGCACCGTATCGATGCCGGCCCACAGTCCTGGCAGCAACAGCCACGTTACGCGCCACAGCCCGTACCCCAGGCTATTCCCCAGCAGGCCGGCCAGGACGGCGCGCACCATCAGACCGCCGCGCTAAGCGCCCACCGCCAGCTTGACGACGGTGACGCCATCGCCGCCCTCGGCCTCAGCGCCGGTGGCGTGGCTTTTTACCACCGTGTTCGCGCGCAGCGCCTCGCGCACGGCCTGGCGGAGCTTGCCGGTGCCTTTGCCGTGGATGATGCGGACCCACGGCAGCTCCGCCAAATAGGCCGCATCCAGATAGCGCTCCAATTCCGGCAGCGCATCTTCCACCCGCTGACCGCGGATATCCAACTCCAGGCCCGGCGACTCGGCTTTGGGGCTGCGGTCTGGTTTGGAAGCCGGCGCTTCCTCGGCCGCTGCCGCGCCGCGCAGCTCCACTTCATCGAGCTTGGCACGCACGCGCAGGCGCCCCACTTTAACTTCGGCCTCGGTGGCGGTCAGCGCCGAGACCACGCCAATCGAGTTGAGAGCTTTGAGTTTGACGGTGTCGCCCAGGCGGATCGCCCGCTTGGGGCCGGCCGGCAGCTGGGTTTGGGGCAGCGGCGCGGCCGGCGCCGTCACCCGCGTCTCAGCTTCTTCTAGCGCGGTCTCGACCTCCGCGACGGTGTCCAGCGATTGATGGGTGCGCGCCAAGTGCGCCCGCAGCCGGCCCACCTCGGCCTGCAGCGCTTCCAATTCCTGGGCGGCCTGCGCCCGCGCCTGCTCGATGATCTGGCGGCGCTCGGCCTCGATGTGCTCCAGCCGCCGGCTGAGCGCGTGGGTGGCGGTCTCCGCTTCAGCCCGCGCGGCCTCCACGCGCTGGCGCTCGGCCCGGATCTGCTCGCGCTGGCGGTAGATCTCGTCCAGCAGCTGCTCGGTCTCCAGGTTGGCGGCAGTCACCATCGTCTTGGCCTCGGCGATGATCGTCGGGTTGAGGCCCAGCCGGGCCGCGATGGCGAAGGCGTTGGACCGGCCGGGCAGGCCGATGGTCAGATGATAAGTGGGGGCCAGCGTCTCGGGATCAAATTCCATGCTGGCGTTCTTGACGCCGGGCTGGGTGTGGGCGTAGCCCTTCAGTTCCGGGTAGTGCGTGGCGATCAGGGCGGTGGCGTCCATGTCCAGCAAATACGACAGGACCGCCCGCGCCAGGGCGGAGCCTTCACCGGGGTCGGTGCCGGCGCCCAGCTCGTCCAGGATCACCAGCGTGCGCGTGCGCCCCTCGGCCACCTGGTTGAGGATGCGCACGATGTTGGTGAAGTGCGCGGAAAAGGTGGACAGCGATTGTTCGATGGACTGCTCGTCGCCGATATCGGCGAAGACCTCCTCAAACAAGGTCAGCTCCGAGCCGGACTGCGCCGGCAGATGGAGCCCGCACTGCGCCATCAGCACCAGCAAACCGACGGTCTTGAGCGAGACGGTTTTGCCGCCGGTGTTGGGGCCGGTGATCACCAGCGCCCGCGTCGCGCCGCCGATCTCCACATCCACGGGGACCACGGTCTCCGGGTGGAGCAGGGGATGCCGGGCGGCCAGCAGCCGCAGGGCGACGGACGTTCCCCCCGGCGCCGGCCGCTGGTCGTCCGCGGTCCTTAAGATCGGTTCGCTGGCCCGGAGGGCGTCCGCGTATTTGGCGCGCGCAAAGACGCCGTCGAGGTCGGCCAGCGCCTCGACGGTGCGCGTGATGGGGCCGGAGTGCGCGCCGATAAGGGCGGAGAGCTCGGCCAGGATGCGCCGGATCTCTTCCTGTTCGGCCAGCTGCAGTTCGCGCAGGGCGTTGTTGAGTTCGACGGTGGCCAGCGGCTCGATGAAGACGGTGGCGCCGGAGGCGGATTGATCGTGCACCACGCCGCGGATCCGGCCCTTGAAATCGGATTTGAGCGGGATGACGTAGCGGCCGTCGCGCTGGGTGACGATGGCCTCCTGGAGATACGGGCCGTTGCGGGGATCGGCGAGCAGGCGCTCCAGCTTGGCCAGCAGCCGGCCATGCGCCACCTTAAGCTCGCGCCGGATCTGCGCCAGTTTCTCGGAGGCCGAGTCCAGGACCTCGCCGCGCTCGTCAATGGTCTGGCTGATGGCCTCAACCACGCCCGGCGTCTCCTCCAAACCGTTGGCGATGCGCGCCAGGCGCGGAAACTGATCGCCCAGTTTGACCAGCACCCGCCGCAGGTTGCGGGCCGCGATGAGGGTGCCTTTGATGTCCATCAGCGCGGCAGCGTCCAGCACCCCGCCGCGGGCGGCCAATTGGGCCGGCGCGCGCACGTCGCGGGCGCCGCCGAGGGTGACATCAGTTTTGACGGCCAGAAGCTGGCGCGCTTCGCTGGTTTCTTGCTGGCGGCGGCGGGCCTCGGCCAGGTCGGTGGTCGGCGTCAGGGATTGGATCTGGGCGGCGCCGGCCGAGAAGGAGGCGTACTTGGCCGCGCGCGCCAGGATTTTGGGGAGTTCGAGAACTTGCAGCGATTTAGCGTCCATAACCAGGCAAAGCTCGGCCGCGCAGGGCGCCGCCGGAATGAGTGAGAGCGTGATTGTAGCGTAAAGCCCGCGTCAGCGGTTGGCTTCCCGCAAGCGCGCGCACAACACCCGCATGACGGCCAGGCTGACGTCCGGCCGGTCGCGGAGCAGGCTTTCAAAGCTGGCCTGATCCAGGCTCAGCACCCGCACTTCGCCGGCCGCGATCAAGTCGGCGTGGCGCGGCTCCTGGCTGAGCAGGGCCATTTCGCCGACGATGTCCCCGCGCTGGCGCCGGGCGATCTCGCGCCCATCCACCACCACGCGCACCTCGCCGGCGACGATGATGTACATGACCTCCCCGGGCTCGCCCTGCTTGGCGATGAGTTGGTCCGCGGGGAAGACCTGCTCACCGGCCAAGGTGGCCACCTGCCGCAGATCGGCCGGCGTCAACCCCGTAAACAGCGGCACGCGCCGGAGAAACAACAGCCGTTCCATGATCGAGACGGTGGCGAGGGTGTTCATGGGGGTTCCTAGGGCGCACTGGGCGGTGGCTCGCACCAAGGGATCGGGGTCGGCGGCGGCGCGCCGTTCGAGGGCCGCGTGCATGGCAGGCTCCGGGCGGCCGGTGGCGGCCAGCGCGGCGGCGGCCCGCAGCCAGGCGTCGGCTTCGGTATCGAGCAGATCGATGAGATGCTGTTCGAGCGGCACGACGGTGAGGCGCGGGTCGGGGTGGTCCCACAAGCGCAGCAACGGCCGCAGGTCGGCCAGACTCGGCACGGTCTCCAGCGCTTCCAGGGCGGTGGCCCGCTGGCCGGCGTCCGGGCTCTGCAAGCCCTCCAGCGCGGTGGTAATGAGCGCATGATCGGCCAGCAGGCTGGCGGCGCGCCAGGCGTTAACGGCTTGCCCGTGGGCGGCGGCGCGCAACACCTCCGCCAGCAGCTGCGTCCGCGCCTCCGCCGCCTGCGGCGCCACATCGCGCCAGAGCAGATCATAATGGATGGCGGCCGTGAAGCGCTGGTTGATGTAGCGGCGCACGGCGCCGGCAGCCGGCTCCACGGGCAGGCGCTCAAGCGCCTGGAGCGCCGCCGTCTCCGCCGCCGGGTCCGCCAGCGCGGCCACGACGTGATCCAAGACGGGCGGGCCGAGATGGGCCAGCGCTTCGATGGCGGCGGCGCGCACGCCTTGATCCCGGTCGCCCAGCGCGGCGGCCAAAGGCGCCGCCGCCGCCACGCCGCAGACGGCCAAGGCTCGGGCGGCGGCCCGCCGCGAGGCTGCGGGGGCGTAAGTATCGGCCAGTTCGGCCTCGATCAGCGCAAAGGCCTCGGCATCCCCCCAATCCGCCAGGGCGTTCAACGCCTGGACGCGCTCTTCCAGTTCGCCCAACGCGGCCAGCCGGCGCAGCAAATCCCGCGCGGCCGCGTGCGGGCCGGCTTTGAGCAGGGCGGCGGCGGCGCGCACGCGCACGGCCGGCTCCGGGTCGGCGAGCAGCGGCTCCAGATGCGCCCGCAGGCCGTCCGGGAAGCCGGCCAGGGCGCGCACAGTTTCCACCGCCTGCAGCCGGACCTCCGGCTCCGGGTCGGCCAGCCGCCCGGTAATATCCAGCATGGCCGGCGCCGTGTGCAGCTGCGCCAAGGCCCGCAGCGCTGCCGCGCGCACCTCCGGCTCGGCATCCCGCAGCGCGCCCACCAGGCCGGCCAGCGCTGCTTGGCCCGCCGCCGGGAGCTGCCCCAGGATTTCGGCGGCGATGCGCCGAAGGCTGGCCTGGGGGTCGCGCAAGGCCGCGATCACCAGCGCGGTGGCGGCGGCGTCCATGGGAAAGTGGCCGGCGGTGGGCGCGGCGCCCCAGAAGGGCGCGGGCTGGCCGGCGCGCAGGGCGTCCAATAAGGCGCCGGCATACGCGCGGCCGGCGCGCCACACCACCAGCACGGTCAGCGCGGCGGCCGCCAACCCCACCCCATAGAGGTAGCGGGGCTCAAACGCCTGCTCGCCCACGAACAAGATGGCGCCGGCCAAAAAGGTGCCGGCCTGTTCCGGCACGCCGCTGATGAAGGCGCGCGCCTGGTCGCGCCGGTCGGCGGGGACGGTGTTGAACAGGGCCTGATACGCCGCGTCGGCCACGCCGGCCAGCCACACCATTTGGACAAAGCGGAAGGCGACCACCAGCTGGAAACTGGCCGCCAGCGCCAGGGCGCCAAAACCAGCCAGATACAGCGCCGGGAAAGCCAGCAGCATGGCCATCAGGCCGAAGCGCACATACAGGCGGTTGGCCAGCAGAACCGAGGCCAGGAAGGCGGCCGCGGTGCTCACGCCATTGAACAGGCCCAAAAAGCCGGCCAGGGACCGCTCATCGGGGAATTGGGCGGCCGCGGTTTTGGAGAAGGGCAGGGCGATGGAGAAATAGAGAATGGAAAACAGCACCGCCGCCACGGCGATCCAGCGCATGAGGGGCGAACGCCGGACCGTCTGATAGCCGGCTTGCAGTTCATCCCTCAGCCGAGCCGGCCGGCGGGGCGCGGGCCGGCGGCGGCCGCTTAAGACCGGCCGCGCCATCAGCGCCCGCGCCGTGAGCGCGGCCGCCGCCAACGCGCCGGCCCAGACGAGCAAGAGGTTTTCCGTGCCGAGGCCGGTGACCAGCGGGCCGGTGCTCAGACTGCCGAGGACGCCGCCTAAGATGCGGCTGGCGCCGAAGAGGGGAAAGAGGCGCTTGGCCTGCCGGGGATCGCAGACGGCGCCGGCCAGGCCCCAGGTTGCCAGGCCGAGCAGCAGATTAATGACTTCTTTGCCCAGCCACAAGGCGGGATACAGACCGGGCGCGTCCAGCCAGAAGGCGGCGCGGGCGCCGGCCAGGACCAGCGCGCTGATCAGCGGCAGGCCAATGTAGACGGCGGCGCGCGGCCCACTCGTCTGCCCCAGCCAGGCCGTCACCCCCAGCGAGGTGAGCAGATTGAGCGCGGCCAGCGCCATGTAAAGCGGCGGCAGCCATTGCACCCCGAAGCGCGTGAAGAACAGCGCCTCGAGGCCGGCGCTGCCTAGGCCGTAGCCGGCCGAGGTCAGGATCATGACGCTCATGACCCCCGCGGCCAGCCGGCCTTCACCCGGACGAATCTGAAGGGCTCCCAGAAAGCGATGCATACGGCGCGACCCCATTATGCCACTGATAGGGCCGGCCGGCGCCGATTATCCCGCCGCCGCGTCAGACGCCGGCGGCCCCCGCCAGCGCCAATTGCTCGCTCAGCCGCGCGTAATCAATTTAACGATTGACACCCCATCCGAGCACTCAGCGCGGCGGCCAGCCGCGCCGGCCAACCCAGCGGCCCACCGCCCGGCGCACCCCCGTCACCCAGACCAGCCGGCGCATGCCGGTCCAGGCGCGGTGCGCCAGGGAGCCGCTGGCCATTTCCGGATACGGGCTGTATTGCTCGGCCATGTACTGCGCCGTGATGAGGTCCACCGCCGGCTGGGCCTCCGGCAGCGCGGCGTTAAGTTCGCCGGCGCGTTCGCGCGGCGTGAGCGTGTTGGGCAGCGCCAGCCCCAGCCAGCGCGCCGCGCGCTCCAGCTCGCGGTAGGCGATGGTGACGGCGGTGGGGACAGCGCGGCCCAGCCAGTGCAGCAGCTGCCGCCCCGGCCGGCCCAGGCTTTCCAGGCCCATCAGATCGGCGCGCAGCAGGCCGCTCAGGCTGAGGAGCACCGCCAGACTGAGTACCCCGGCGGCGGCGGCCAGGCTGGCGCCCCATTGCGCCAAGAGCGCGGCCCAGTCTGGCCCAGCCGCGGCATTGGAATTGCCCGTCTCCGGCTCCAACCCCTCCCGGCTGAGGTCGCGCGTGGGGGCGGGGGCGGCGGTGGCATTCGCCTCCGGGTCGGTGACCACCACCTGGCGCTCCGGCCGGTTCAGGGGCGGCTCGGATCCGGTGGGCTCAAATTCGATCCAGCCGTAATCCGGGAAGAAGACTTCCGGCCAGGCATGCGCCTCCCGCTCGCGGACGAGGTACTGCCCGGTCTCCAAATTGAGTTCGCCTTGGGCAAAACCCACGGCCAGGCGCGCCGGGATCCCCAGCGACCGGAGCAGCACCACGGCGGCGGAGGCGTAGTAGTTGCAATAGCCGCGGCGGGTCTCAAACAAGAACCAATCCACCGGCTCGACGCCTTGGGGCGGGGCGCTGATGGCCTGATCATAGGTGATGTTGCGGCGCAGCCAGGCCGTGATGGCTTCCGCCTGCTCAAAGGCGCTGACGGCGCCGGCGTCTTGCACGATCTGCCGGGCCAGGTCGCGGGTGCGCGGGGTGACCGTGTCGGGCAGCTGCAGGAAGAAGGCCTTGATCCAGTCCGGGTAGTTATTCCCGGCCGAGTTCAAGCTGGCGGCATCCGCCACGGACACCGAGGCGATGACGGTGTAGCGCCGGTCATCGCCGGTGAGGATTTTTTGGGCGCGGACCGAGACCGGGTCCAGGGTGCCGCCGGGGCCGGGGAAGGCTTCGAAGGTGCTGACGCGGTCCACCAGCCGCGGCTGGGGCAGGACATACAGGCGGCTGGTGGCCTCCAACTGCGAGTTGAAGACCGCGCTCACCTCCCGGCGCAGCCGGTAGGCGGGCAGGCGCACGGTGGCGGCCCGGGCCGGGTCCTGCTCGCGGAACTCCAGTGCATCCCCGGATTGCCAGCGGCCGGCCAGATATTCCTGATAGGTGGTGGCGCGCCAGTAGAACCGCGGGATCTGGGAGAGATAGCTTTCGTCGCCGGCCTCGCCCGCCACCCCCGCTTCCGCCACCGCGCCAACCGACACGGTCATGATCTGCCGTTCGCTGAGGGAGGTGGCGCCGCTGAGGGTCAGTGAATCGCCGTAGAAATCCTGCGCGCTCAGGCCGGGGTTGCGCACGGCGTTAAACAGGCGCTCGAAGTTCTCGCGCACGGTGGCCCAGGCGCCGTTGACGTTGTCCCAGGCGGCCGCCGCCGGCGGCGAGGCGGACGCCACCGTGACGTTCTGGCCGAGCCAGGCCACGCCCACCAGGGCCACGGCCGCGAAGAGCCCGGCGCGCAGGAATTCAAAACGGGTTTCCGGGGTGAAGTGGATGCGCGCCGCCCGCCACTCCCGTTCGTAGGTCAGCAGGTTCATGCGCGTCAGCAGCAGCAGCGCCAGGATTAGGTAGGCGCCGAGATACAGTTCCAGCTTCTCGCCCACGTAGTAATAGGTGTTGATGAGC
>JAGOBN010000107.1 GCA_017999235.1 Anaerolineales bacterium
CCGCGCACCAAGGCCATTTTGATCGGCTATCCCAACAACCCCACCGGCGGCGTCATGGAGCGCGGCCTCCTGCTCCAGCTCGCGGCCCTGGCCGAACAGCATGATCTCACCGTCATCTCGGATGAGATTTACGATCGGCTGGTGTACGGCGGCTTTGAGCACGTCTGCTTCGCCAGCCTGCCCGGCATGCGCGCGCGGACCGTCACGCTGGGCGGCTTCTCCAAGAGCCATGCCATGACCGGCTGGCGGCTGGGCTACGCCGCCGCGCCGGCCGAACTGCTGGGCGCGATGCGCAAGATCCACCAGTACACCATCATGTCCGCGCCCACCCCGGCCCAGTACGCGGCGCTGGCCGCCTTTGAGACCAGCGAGCCGTTTGTGCAGCAGATGGTGGCCGAGTACGACCGCCGGCGCCGGCTGCTGGTAAACGGCCTCAACGCGCTGGGCCTGGATTGCTTTGAGCCCAAAGGCGCGTTCTACGCCTTCCCGTCCGTGGCCAAGAGCGGCCTGGATGAGACCGCTTTCGCGGACAAACTGCTGGAAGAGGAGCACGTCGCCGTGATCCCGGGCTCGGCCTTTGGCGCCGGCGGCACGGGCTATGTGCGGCTGTGCTATGCCACGGCCTATGAGAAGATTGAAAAAGCGCTGGAGCGGATGGAAAGCTTCATGCGCCGGCACGGCTGAGCCGGGCTGCCGGGCCGCCCGCGGCGATGGTCATGGTCATGAACTACGAGCCCGTCATCGGCGTCGAGACGCACGCGGAACTGCTCACCCAGTCTAAGATGTTCTGCGGGTGCGCGGTGGTGGATTCCACCTCCGCGCCGCCCAACAGCGTGGTCTGCCCGGTGTGCGCCGGCCTGCCCGGCACCCTGCCGGTCATTAACGCCCGCGCCGTGGAATACGCCCTGCGCGTGGCCCTGGCGCTGAATTGCGAGATCCGGCCGGCCAGCGTCTTCGCGCGCAAGAACTACTTCTACCCGGATCTGCCCAAGGGCTACCAGATCTCGCAGTACGAGGAACCGTTAGCCGTGAACGGCTGGCTGGACGTGGAGACCGCGGCCGGCCCGCAGCGGGTCCGCATCCGGCGCGTCCATCTGGAAGAAGACACCGGCAAGCTCAACCATGTGGACGCGCGGCCGGGCGACCCGGAACACTCGCTGGTGGACCTCAACCGGGCCGGCGTGCCGCTCTTGGAGATCGTCACCGAGCCGGACCTGCACTCGGCCGAAGCCGTCAAAGCCTACGGCGTGGCCCTGCGCGGCCTGCTGCGCTGGCTGGGCGTCAACGCCGGCGATATGGAGAAGGGCGTCATCCGCTTTGAGCCCAACATCTCGGTGCGGCCGGCCGGCAGCGCCGAACTGCGCACCCGCACCGAACTAAAGAACCTCAACTCCTTCCGCGCCCTGGAGCGCGGCACGCTCTATGAGATCGAGCGCCAGACCCAGGTCTGGGAGCGCGGCGGCGCGGTGGAGCAGGAAACGCGCGGCTGGGACGAAGCCGCCGGCGTCACCGTGGCCCAGCGCTCCAAGGAACACGCCCATGATTACCGCTATTTCCCGGAGCCGGACCTGCCGCCGCTGGTGCTGACGCCGGCCTTCATCGACCAAGTGCGCGCGGCCCTGCCCGAACTGCCGGCCGCCCGGCGCGCCCGCTTTGAGAGCGCCTATGGCTTGAGCCGCTACGATGCCGCCGTGCTCACCGAGGAGCGGGCGGCCGCCGACTATTTTGAGCAGGCCGTGGCCGCTCAGCCGCCGGCCGAGCGCCATCCCAAGACGATCGCCAACTGGATCACGGGCGAGCTCTTCCGGCTGATGAAGGCCTCCGGCCAAAGCCTGACCGGCCTGCCGGTGACGCCCGCCCACCTGGCGGAACTGGCCGGCCTGGTGGCGGCCGGCGCCATCAACCTCACCACCGCCAAGGCGGTCCTGGCCGAGACCTTCGCCACCGGCCAGGCGCCGGCGGCGGTGGTGGCCGCCCAGGGGCTGGGGCAGGTGAGCGACACGGCCGCCCTGGAACAGGTGGTGGCCGGCGTGCTGGCCGCCCATCCCCAGCAGGTGGCCACGTATCTCGGCGGCAAGGCCAGCGTGGAGCAGTGGTTTTTTGGCCAGGTGATGAAGCAGACCCAGGGCCGCGGCAATCCCCAGATCTTGCGCGCGCTCCTGGCCCGCCAACTGGAGATCCTCAAAGCTTCCAGCCCGCCGGCCAGCCCATAAGCCGGCGGCGCTGATGACCCATCCCCCTCTCACCCAGGAGTGTCGTGCATGACGACCAAGAGCTTCAATCCCTTTGAAGTCGCCCAAAGCCAATTCGATTCCGTGGCCGATCATCTCAACCTGGACGCGCATGTGCGCGCCATCTTGCGCTGGCCGCTGCGCGAATTTCGCTTTCAGATCCCGGTGCGGATGGACGATGGCTCCATCCGCGTGTTCTTTGGTTACCGCGTGCAGCACAACGACGCGCGCGGGCCGGCGAAGGGCGGCATCCGTTTCCACCCCAACGAGACGCTGGACACGGTGCGCGCCCTGGCCATGTGGATGACGTGGAAGTGCGCGGTGGCCGATCTCCCGCTGGGCGGCGGCAAGGGCGGGGTGGTGCTGGACCCCTCGGGTTTGTCGGTCAGCGAGAAGGAGCGCCTGTGCCGCGGCTGGATCGGCGGGATCTGGAAGAACCTCGGCCCGCGCAGTGATGTGCCGGCCCCGGACGTGGGTACCACGCCGCAGATGATGGGCTGGATGATGGACGAATACTCCCGGCTGGCCGGCCAGTACACGCCCGGCGTCATCACCGGCAAGCCGGTGGGCAGCGGCGGCTCGCTGGGCCGCACGGAGGCCACGGGCTTTGGCGTGGTCTACACCCTGCGCGAGGCGATGAAACATCTCCGGCTCGACCCCCAGCGCTGCACGGCCGCCATCCAGGGCTTCGGCAATGTGGCCCAGTACGCGGCCCAGGCGTTCACCGAGCAGCTCGGCGGCCGGGTGGTGGCCATTTCCTGCTACGACCGCAATGACAAGACCGCCCACACCTATTTCAAAGCGGACGGCATCGACCCGCGCTTCCTGCAGTCCATCACCGATCAATACGGCACGGTGGATCAGGCGCGGGCCAAGGCCGCCGGCTACCAACTGCTGCCGGGCGAGGCCTGGATCGGCCAGGACGTGGATGTGCTCATCCCGGCCGCGCTGGAGGGCCAGGTGACGGGCGCCACCGTCACCCGGATCAGCCCGCAGGTGAAGATCCTGGCCGAGGGCGCCAATGGCCCTTCCACACCGGAAGCCGACGCCTACCTGAAAGAGCGCGGCGTCTTCGTGATCCCGGACGTGCTGTGCAACGCCGGCGGCGTCACCGTCTCGTACTTTGAGAGCGTCCAGAACGATTACAATTACTACTGGGAACATGACGAAGTTCTGCGGCGCCTGGATGTGAAGATCACGCGCGCCTTCCAGGGCGTGCTGGATATGGCCGTTAAGCGCTCGGTCTATATGCGCGAGGCCGCCTACATGCTGGCCATCGACCGGGTGGTCCGGGCCATGGAACTGCGCGGCTGGGTATAGCCGCGCCGCCGCACATTGCCGCCGGTCAGCCTGGGCTGGCCGGCGTTTTTATTTCCGGCCGGCCGCGCACCTCGGCTACAATTGCCGCATGCCCGAATTTCCCGTCGAACCGCCCAAGATTCTCGCGCTTTACCTGCAAATTTCGCAGTACCCGATCTTGGCGCATCAGATCCGCCGGCGCATGCGGGACGAGCTCTACCGGCGCGGCGTGATTACGCCGGCCCGCCTGGAGCAGGAAGCGCGGGATAAGGCCGTGCTCTCCCAGCAGCGCGAGGGGCTGGTGGACCCGTTTGGAGAGGAAGATTCGTCCGCCTGGGAACAGCGCCTGCAGCAGATCCGCGACCACCTGACCGATTTTTACTTTGCCTACAACCTGCCGCTGGAATTGTTCCACCGCATTGTCGAGGAGCTGCTGGCCGGCCGGCGCAGCGCCCTGCCGGATAAATCGCCCTCCTGGGATGAGATCACGCTGACCTTCAACCCGGAACTGGCGCCGGTGGATCTGCTGATCCGCAAGATCGAGCAGTACGCCAGTGTGCCGCTGGAGGAGCGCTCGCGCGTCCAGCACCACATTGAGGAGATGAACGTGGTGCTGATCAAGGCCCTGATCAGCGACCAGCTCAGTTTTGTGGGCGTGGCCAAAAAGTGGCTGGACGCCGAAGACTTCCAGTTCATCCTGGCGCGCCGCATCGGCAGCGGCAAGATCGGCGGCAAGGCGGCCGGCATGCTGCTGGCCTGGAAGATCCTGCACAAGGCCGCGCCGCAGCTGCTGCCCCAGCTGCGCCTGCCGCGCTCGTATTTCATCGGCGCGGACGTGTTCTATGAGTATCTGGCCCTCAACAAGGTAGAGTACATCAACCAGAAGTACAAGGCCGCCGAGCAGGTGCGGGCCGATTATCCGCAGATCCGGGCCGAATACGAGCAGGGCCGTTTTCCGGAGGAGATCGCGGACGCGCTGCGCGATATTCTGCGCGAGGTGGGCGACCGGCCGCTGATCGTGCGCTCGTCCAGCCTGCTGGAGGACAACTTCGGGACCTCGTTCGCCGGCAAGTACGACAGCTACTTCTGTCCCAACCAGGGGACGCTCAAAGAGAACCTGCGCGATCTGACGCTGGCCATCCGCCGCATCTACGCCAGCGTCTACAGCCCGGACGCCCTGATCTACCGCCGGCGCATGGGCCTGCTGGATTACGACGAGCGCATGGCCATCCTGCTGCAGGAGGTCCAGGGCGAGATCTACCACGATTACTTCTTCCCGACCCTGGCCGGCGTGGCCTTCAGCCGCAGCCCCATCGTCTGGAGCCCGCGCCTGCGCCGCGAGGAGGGCTTCCTGCGGCTGGTGCTGGGCTTGGGCACGCGGGCGGTGGAGCGCGTGGGCGAGGATTACCCGCGCCTGCTGTTCCTCAGCCATCCGCAGCTGCGCCCGGAGACCACGCCGGCCGCCATCGCCCACTACTCCCAGCGGCTGATGGACGTGATCGACCTGGAGAGCAACACCCTGCGGACCGTGCCGGTGCGCGAAGCGCTGGACCTGGATTTTCCGGCCCTGCGCTGGACGGCCTCGGTGTGGGAGGACGAGACGCTCCTGCCGCTCAAGAGCCTCAGCCCGCGGATCACGGCCGACAACCTGGTGTTGACGTTTGACGCGCTCATCCAGCGCACCGATTTTGTGCCGTTGGTCAAAAACGTGCTCAGCACGTTGGCTCACAACTATGGCTTTCCGGTGGATGTGGAGTTCACGGCCGCCCTGCGGCCGGCGCCCGGCGGCGCGCGGCCGAACGTTGAGTTCAGCCTGCTGCAGTGCCGGCCGCAAAGCACCGGCGCGCGCGGCGAAACGGTGCGCGTCCCCACCGACCTGCCGGCCGCCGACCAGCTCTTCCTGACCACCCGCATGGTCCCCCAGGGCCACGTGAGTCAGGTGGAATACATCCTGTACGTGGCGCCGGAGGTGTATGACGGCGCGGACGCTCAGCGCCGGCAGGCTATTGCCCGCCTGATCGGGCAGCTTAACAAGCGGCTGGAAGGCCAGGCCTTTATCCTGATCGGGCCGGGCCGCTGGGGGTCCTCCAATATCCAGCTGGGGGTGCCAGTTTCCTACGCCGATATCTTCAACGCGCGCGCGCTGGTGGAGCTCTCCATGGGCCGCGGCGCGGCGGCGCCCGAGCCGTCGTACGGCACGCACTTTTTCCAGGATTTGGTGGAGACCAACATCCACCCGCTGGCGATCTATCCGGATGAGCCGGGCGATTTCCTGAACCGGGGCTTCCTGGACAGCGCCCAGGATCGGCTGGCCGAGTTCGCGGGCGGCGAGGCGGCCGGCGTCCGGGTCATCCGGGTGTCGGCCGAGCGGCCCGGCCAGACGCTGGAGATCGCCATGGACGGCGAAAAGGCGCTGGCCTATTTCGCCACGGCCGAGTAGCCGGGCTTGTCTCTGCCGCGAGTCGTTGTATACTCCTCCCACATCCTTCCTTAAATTCACACCGGACCCGGCTATGAAAGTTTCCTGCCTGCAAGAAAACCTCGCCAAAGGCCTGAGCCTTGTTTCCCGCGCCGTGGCCGCGCGCAGCACCCTGCCGGTGCTCGGCAATATTCTGCTGGCCACGGATAATGGCCGGCTGCGCCTCTCGGCCACCAACCTGGAACTTGGGATCACCTGCTGGATTGGGGCCAAGATCGAGGACGAAGGCTCCATCACCCTGCCGGCCAAGACGCTGGTGGACATGGTTAACACCCTGCCCCCGGATAATGTCCAGCTCAGCCTGAGCGCGCGCACGCAGACCGTCAACTTGAGCTGCGGCCGCATCAAAGCCAGCATCAAGGGCCTGGACGCGCAGGAGTTCCCGGCCATCCCGCTGGCGGACATTGACGCCGCCCTGCAGCTCAATGTCGAAGATCTGCGCGAGATGATCGCGGCCGTGATCTTCGCGGCGGCCACGGACGAGGCGCGCCCGATCCTGACCGGCGTGCTGGCCCGCCTGGAAGGCAGCACGGTCACCCTGGCGGCTTCGGACGGCTTCCGGGTGGCGGAGCGCACGGCCCGGCTCTCGACGCCGGCCGACGAGCCGGTGACCGCCATCATCCCGGCCCGGGCCCTGGCCGAGCTGGGCCGGGTGATCAACGCGCAGGATCCGGTCTATATGCACTTGCCGCCTGGCCGCGGCCAGGTGATCTTCCACCACGGCAACGTCGAGCTGGTCTCCCAGTTGATCGAAGGCGCGTTCCCGGTTTATCAGAACATCATCCCCAAGAGCTACCGCACGCGGGCCGTGGTCTCCACTGAGGAGTTCCGCAAGGCCTGCAAGTCGTCGGACATCATCGCGCGCGAAGCCGCCCACACCACGCGCCTGAAGGTCAAGCCGGGCGAGGATAGTTTGGTGCCCGGCCACGTCATCATCACCGCCACCGCCGCCGAGACCGGCGACAACGTGGCCGAACTGGACGCGACCATCGAGGGCGAAGCGGTGGAGATCGCCTTCAACGTCAAATACCTGGTGGATGTGCTGGGCATCATCGACACCCCCAATGTGGCGCTGGAGACCTCGGCCTCCACCAGCCCGGGCGTCATCCGGCCGGTGGGCCGCGACGACTACGTGTATGTGGTCATGCCCATGCACCTCGGCCGCTAAACGCCGCTTTCTCTGAGATCAAAAACACCCGCCGGCGCCGGCGGGTGTTTTATTTGCGGCTGGGGCACGATCTGGGCGCTTACGGCTGAAGACGGGTCACGCCGCCGCCGGTGGCGAACCAGACCACGCCGTCCGGCTCCACGTACACGTCGAAGACCTCGGCTTGGATCAGGCCATCCCGCACGGCGTAGGTTGTCCAGTCGGAGCCGTCAAAGCGGGCGGCGCCGGCGGCGGTGCCAAACCACAGGCTGCCATCCGGATCCAGGGTCACGGCATTGAGGTAGTTCGAAGGCAATTGGACGCCGGCCCGCCCGTCCACGTATTGGGTCCAGGCCTCAGCCTGGTAAACGTTGACGCCCGCGCCCTGCGTGGCCACCCAGATCCCGCCATCTTCGTCCTCGGCGAAATCGGCGGCAAACCCAAAGTTGCCGTCCAGGGCTTCCCCGCGCCGGAAGTGCTCCCACTCCCCGTCGGGCGACCGGCGGCTGATCTGATCACCCACGCCCGTCCACAGCGCGCCATCCGAGGCCAGAAACAGCGCGAAGACGCGCGCGCGCGGCGGCCCGCCCTCGGCCTCGTCCACCCAGGTGACGTTTTCGCCGTCGTAGAAGGCCAGGCCGTCATCCTCCGTGCCGATCCAGGCCGTGCCGTCGGCCAGCGGCGCGAGGCCGCGCACGTTGATCTCGGCCGGCAGGCCGGCGGCGGCGCCTACCTCCGTCAGCGCGCCTTCAGGGGTGCGGATGACGAATCCCTGCGACCAGCGGCTGCCCCACACATTTCCCTGCTCATCCAGAGCCAGCGGCGTGCAATCGCACGGGCTTTCCGTCCAGGGCCGCCAGACCTCGTTCTGCAGATCGAACCGGTCGGTGTAGGCGCTATAGATCTCGATAAACCACAGCTCGCCCAGGTCCGGCGCCGGCAGGATCCGGCCGTGCGCGGCGGCCACCGTTGAGTCGTCGATGTACCAGGGCGTGAAGGCCTGGCCGTTGTAGTAGAGCGGCCCGACGCCGTCCGTGCCGAAGAACAGCGCGCCGTCCTCGGCCGCGATCGAGCCCGTGGTTTCGTAAACCGGAAGATCGCCGGTCTGCGAGCTGAACTCCTCCCAATTGACATTCGCGGGGTCGTAGCGCCAGATGCCGCCGCCGCCGGAGAGGTAATACCGCCCTTGGGCATCCTGAACGATGCCCAGGACGCTGTCCGGCGGGGCCTGGTCGGTCGGCACGAAGCGCTCCCCATCGAAAAGGGCGGCGCCGCCATTGGTGCCCACCGCCAGTTGACCGCCCGAGTCTAGAAACAGGGAGAAAATGCGGTCCCCCGGCAGGCCGTCCGCGGTCGTGAAGCGTGTCCAGGTCTCCGTGTCGCGCTGGTAGCGGCCCAGGCCGGCCTCGGTCCCCACCCACAGCACCCCGTCGGGCGCCGGCAGCAGCACGTTCACGGCGTTGCCCAGCCGGCCTTCGGTCAGCGCGATATCCGAATTGGCGGAGGGGAAACCGGGGAAGGCCTGCCAGGCCCGGCCGTCGAATAAATTCAGGCCGCCGCCCTCCCGGCTGCTGTAAGCGGTGCCCACCACCAGAAACTCGCCGGCGCGCACCACGGCGAGCACGAGATTACTGTCCAGCCCGTCGGCGGTGTCATACGTGATCCAGTCGCCGCTCCCCGGATTGAGCCGGCCCAGGCCGGCCTCCGTGGCCGCCCACAGCGTGCCGTCCTCATCCACCCAGACCGAGAAGACGTTGACGTGCGGCAGCCCGTCGCCGGTGGTGTAGCGCCGCTGGACCGCGCCTTCCGCCAGATTCCAGACGGTGATGCCGCCCGGGCCGGCGGCATACAGGTCATTGCCCTGGATAAAGAAGCGGCGAACCCGGTTGGCGGCGGTCCATGAATCCCAGACCGGGTCGCCGGCGGCCGGCTCGCCGGTAGCGGCGGCCGCCGTCACTGCCGGCTCCTCGGCGGGGAGCGAACTGGGCCGGGTGGCCGCCGGCGATTGCGCGGGGGTGGCGGTGGCGGCCGGCGCCAGGAGGCCCGGCGCAAAGACGGCAAACAGGATTCCCAGGACCGCGACTACGGCCACGCCGCCCAGGACGGCGGCCAGCGGGAAGGGCCGGGCGGCCGCCTGGCCGCCGGCGGCTCCAGCTTCAGAGACCGGCGGCGGGGCCGCCGCCAGCGTGGCGGGTGCGGCGGCGGCCACCACGGGGGCGGGGCTGG
>JAGOBN010000791.1 GCA_017999235.1 Anaerolineales bacterium
CGCGCGGCCTGATGCCGCAGCGCCTTGGCCGGCCCATACTCGGGTGAGCTGATCCAGGCCTGGGCGCGCTCGACGCTGTCAAACTCCAGAATCACCAGCCGCTTCGGCGCCCACTCCCCTTCCAGGGTTTCCACCCGGCCGCCGCGCGCCAGATACCGGCCGCCGTACGCGGCGATGCCGGCCGGCGCCAGCTTTTTGTATTCCTCATACACGGCGGGATCGGTCACCTCGATATCAACAATCACATAAGCAGGCATGCCTAGGCTCCTGATGCTTGAGACTAAATTGGCTCCGCAGCAGACTAACCCGCATTATACTCAGCGGACTCGCTACGGCTCTCCTTTGTGCCCATCCTGCCGCCGAGCGACAGACGGCGCTGGCCCCACCCGACTGCCGCTGCAGTATAACGCCGCCCGGCGGCGGCCGCGTCCACCGCGCCCGCTTCCACGCGCGGTAAATGACGCTATCATGGTGCTCGGCTTCTGGCAGGCCCAAATTCAGCGCATAGAAGAGATAGGTATGATCACGAAACTCGCCAGCCGTTTTCTAGCCGAATTAACCGCTTTCCTCTTAAACTCCGCCGGCCTAGCCCTCTTGCTGTTCGGCGCGTTCTGGCTGGGCTGGGAAGTGTGGGCCGTTCTCCGCCGGCGCCCCACGGAAAGTCTGCACCGCGCACCGGCGGCGCTGGCCGCGCTCATCGGCAGCAGTGCGTTTATCTATCTGTCGGCCAGCACCGCCGCGCGGCGGGCCTTCATCAACCTGCCGATGTACGAATTGGGCCGCAACCTGGGCAACGTGGTAGTCGGGGCCGGGTTGGCCGGTGCAGTGGCGCTGAGCCTGTTGGCGCTCGCACGCCGTCTGGGGGCCGGCTCACCCCGCCAACAGGCCGGCTGGCTAGGGGTGGGGGTCGGCCTCGCCTATGCCTTGGCTCTGGGCGGGCTGTATGCCACCACCTTTCAAGCCGATTTGGACGAGGTCACCGCCGCCGCGCCGGCGTTGGCCCAGATCCAAGTGGCCGATCAGGTTCCGCTCCAGGTATTTGAAGATCAAGTGATCCACAAACCCACCGCGCTGCTCGTCGGCCCGCAAGGAGAACTCTATGTGGCCGGCTTGGATGGCTTCATCTGGGTGTTGCGCGATACCGATCAAGACGGCGCCGCGGATCAAGTACACGAGTTCGCTCACGGCCTCCAGCAGCCGGAGGGCCTGGCGCTGGACGCGCAGGGAGTGTACGTCACGCAGTTGGAACGCCTCGTCCGCCTGACCGACACGGACGGCGATGGCGCCGCCGACCAGACGACCACCATCGTCGCAGGCCTGCCGGGCGAGAACTATGCCTTTCATCAACCCAACAGCCTGGTGTTCGGGCCGGATGGCCGGCTGTACATCGGGGTGGGCGCCACCACCGATCATCGTCCCGAAACGCATCCCCTTGCAGCCCGCCTGCTCTCGGTCAACCCGGATGGCAGCGATTTGCGGGTCTACGCCACCGGCCTCCGCAACCCGTATGCCATGATTCTGGCGCCCGGCGGCGGGTTTTTTGCCGTGGATAACGGGTCATCCGGATGTGTGGACACCGCCCAACAGGTGGATGATTGCACCGCCAAGATCCCCGTGCCGGAAGAGTTAAACCACATTCGTGAAGGGCGGGATTACGGCTTCCCGGACTACTTCGGCATTCCGCCACAAGACTCCGGTACACAGCCGCCGGTCGTCACCTTCCCCGAACACTCGGCGCCGGCTGGCTTAGTGCGCTACACCGGCGATAAGCTGCCCGCCCAATATCACGGCCAGCTCTTCGTCTCGCTGTGGGCGCGCGGTGAAATTCACAGTGTGCGCGTGTTTCAGTTGGCGGGCGGAGAGTATGTCGGAGACAGCCGCGTGTTTGTCAGCGGTTTGATTGGGCCGACGGCCTTGGCCAACGCCCCGGATGGCGGCTTGTATGCGGCCAGCTTTTCGACCAATACCATCTACCGGATCGGCCGCTAACTCACCCAATCCAGCCAGCGGTACCACAGCTCCGCGAAGGGCAGGAACCACGGCCGGCCGGTGTACAGGCCCAGCGGCGCGCGGGGGAAGGGCAGTTCGGCGAAGGGGTTATCCACGTTTTGGCCGGCCAGCGCCTCCCCCAGCCGCGCCCCCAGATACGTGGCCAGCGCCACGCCGTGGCCGGCGTAGCCCAGCGCAAAGTGCAAGCCCGCGTCCTGGCCGGCGTGCGGCATCAAGTCAAAAGCAAAATCGAGATTGCCGCCCCAGACATGCGTCACCGGCGCCGCGTGGAGCTGCGGAAAGATCCGCACCATCTCCCGCCGCAAAATAGCGGCGCTGTCGCGCACCGTGGCCGCCGTCTCCGGGAAGAAGGCCGCCCGCCCGCCGAACAGCAGGCGCTGATCGGGCGTCAGGCGGTAGTAGTGCAGGAAATGCTTGGAGTCGAAAATCATGCGCCGGCGCGGGCTTAGTTCGTGCGCCACATCCGACGGCAGCGGCTCGGTGACGATGATGTACGAGCCGAGCGGCACCAGTTTGCGCTGGAGCGCCGGCGTGACGCGCCCGGTATAAC
>JAGOBN010000792.1 GCA_017999235.1 Anaerolineales bacterium
CGGCGCATCAGCTCCGAACGTTCATGCCCAATGTCTTCAAACGTGTGGGCCACGGCCTCCAGCCAGCCGCCAATCCGCGCCTGGTATTTCTGGTTAAGCACCGGCAGCTCGCGGGCGGCCAAGGCCAGCGCCTGTTCATCCAGGCCATGCGCCGCGGCCAGCCGGCGCACCGTGGCGGCTTCTTCGTCCGCCAAGGGCGCGGCCGCGTGAAACTGCCCGGAGACCAGCATCGCCACGAAGCTGCCATCCACCTCGATGCGCGCGCGCGCGTACTGCAGGCCGGCGTGGCAGGAGACAAACTGCGTCCGGTGCTCAGGTTTGGCGGCCAGCTCGCGCCAGGAGGCCACGCACGCCCGCCGGCCCGACGCGGAGCTCAGAATTAACGTGCAAAACGCGCAGGCGTTGCTGATCTCAGTCAGCGGCTCCCCATCGGGAGCGGTGGTGACGGCTCCAATGCCGGCCACCTCGGCGAAGACATTCTGGACCGACTGCACACACGGGATGGGCAGAATATCCTGGTTAAGCGGCGCCGGCGCCGCGGCCGGTTTGCCCTCCAAGAGGGCCTCCACCTCTTTGCGCGGAAAGCGCCATTGCCCGCCGACCTTGACCCCGGTCAACCGGCCGTCATTCAGCATCCGGTAGACCGTCGTCCGGTCGATCTTCAGCAGGTCCTGCAGTTCTTTAGTCGTCAGCAAGTCATCCATGCTGGTAGTTATGCTACAACTTGCCCGGTTTTGCAATAGCAAATCAGCGGCTGGCCGGCCGGCCGGGGGTCATCCACAGCCGCCGCCCGTCTTGTCACGCTGGATCTGCAGCTTAATCTTCGCTTCATAGATCAGCGCCTCATACGCCATCACGCTGGGCGCCGCCGACAGATACCGATCGCCCAGGGCCGCCGGAAACGTATATCGCAGCGCCTCCGCCGGGGCGGCCGGCGCCGGCTGGATGCCGGGGTCGTCCTGGCCAAAGGTGCCAAGCCAGTTGTTCAGGCCGCCTTCCAGGATATAGACGTTCGGGATGGCCTCGGCCACCAGGGTCTTCCAGGCGGTCGTCGCGGCGGTCTCGTCGTTGCCGAGGACCACGATCACGCGGTTGGGGGCGGCGTGGGCGAGCAGTTCGGGGACCACCGTCTCCACCTGGTCGAGCGGGAGCCGGCGGGCGCCGCGCAGATGGAAGAGGTTGAAGTCGGCCTCGTCCCGGACATCGAGCATGACCACCTGCAGGCTGTCGTCGTTGAGCGTGTGGAAGAGCTCGGCCGGCACAATCTGCACCTCGCGGTTCGCCAGCACGGCGTCTTGGGCCGGCGCCACCCGCGCATATTTCTGGGCGTTGCTGGGCGCGCCGATGACGATCACGGCCAGCGCCGCCGCCAGAATCGCCCCGCCGCCGGCCAGACGCCACTTCGGCTCCCGGGCCAGGTCGCGCTGGCCGAAGCGGCGCTCCAGCTGCTCCGCGCCCCAGAACATGAACAGCGCCATCGCCACAATCAGCGCCACGATCACGCCGGCCGGCAGGTGCAGCCAATCCATCAGGGTGAAGCGGCCCAGATACCCGCTGGTCTGCCACCAATAATCAAAGAACCACTCGGTCTCGCCAAAAGCGAAGATGCCGGCCAGCACGCCGGCCACAAAGAACAGCGCGTCGATTTTTCCGGTGACCATCCCCACCAGCGAGGTCCCGGGGCAGAAGCCGCCGATGACGAAGCCCACACCCATGATCAGGCCGCCCAGGAGCATCGGCCAGAGATAGGTGGTGTTTACATAGATCTGGCTGTAGTTCAGCCAGCCCAAGCCCACGGCCGCGAAGATCAGGACCATGGCCGTGATGATGGCGCCGAACATGACCTTGAGCACGGTCAGTTCGGTGAAGTAGAACTGGGCCGCCAGCTTTCGGGAGTTGCCGAAGCCCGCGATCTCCAGCACGTAGCCGAAGGCGAAACCGATCACCACAAAGATGAGATACGACCACGGGTTGGCGGCGCTGGTCGCTTGGAGTTCAGGCAGGGGAAAGTTCATCAGGACCTCCGTCAGCCGGCTTAGAGCCAGAGCTTCCGCACAAAGTAGGCCAGCAGATATGCGCCGCCGAAGACCGCCAGCATGAACGCCCAGGCGCCGGTAGAGAGCACGGCTCCGCCGGAGAGCGCCAGGCCGGAGGTGCAGCCGCGCGCCATGCGCGCACCGTAGCCCATGATGGCGCCGCCCACAAAGGCCATGACCCAGCGGGTGCGGACCGAAATATTCGGCCCTTTGACGGTTTCCAGCTTCAGGCGGCCGTTGAGCCAGCCGGCCGTGAAGCCGCCCAGCATGGCGCCGGCCACCACCATCACCACCCAATCGTCCAGCGGGTTTTTATCGCCGCCGGCCATTTTCAGAAGGTAAGGCGTCTGGTCCACATGGCCGGGCGCCAACAGGTCTTCCACAAAGACCAGGTAGCGGTTCAGGCCGCCGGAGGCCCCCAGGCCGTTGCCGGTGAAGAAGAAGGCGGCGAACAAGACCAGGCCGAGCAGCAGCCCGCCCACATACGGATGCACGTAGTCCCGCGGCGGGCGGTGCAGAAA
>JAGOBN010000793.1 GCA_017999235.1 Anaerolineales bacterium
GTGCTTTACCTGACTGGCGATGTCGACGCGGATCTGGCTTATCTGCACGAGTTCTACTCCGATAAGCACGGCCTGTATCCCCAGGAAGCCGGGGAGATCCGCTTCCGGCCGGAGCCCGGCCCGGACGCGCCGCCCACAACCTGACGCGCCGGCCCGCGTATATTAAGCGAGGCGCTCCACTGAGCGCCGCCAGCGCTTTTCCACGCGGAGGTCACATGCGCAACGAACGTCAGGGGTGTTTGGCCGGCCTGTTGGAGTTGTTTCTGCTCAACCGGGTGTTTGACTGGCTGCAGGCGCGCTTTGGCTTTGGGCGCGGCTGTTCGTGCACGGGCTGCGGGTGCGGGGTGGTGCTGACCCTGATCTGGGCCATCATCGCCTGCGGCATCCTGACCGGCACTGATTGGACCAAGCTGTTCGGAATGCTTTCGGCGCTGCCGCCCATTTTCTAAGCCTCAACACCGGCGCGGTTTCCGGTATAATCGCGCCCGTCCAGCCCGGCTGGATGATCAACCTGATAGCCTTTCGGCCCTGACGCCGCCTTCACCGCCCGTCCGGCGGTGGGGGAGGCGTTTTTAATCTCCGGAGTCGTGATGCCGCGTTGGAGCCCGCCCCCCGCCACCCTGGCCAGCCTGGAAGCGCTGGCCGCGATTGCGTTGTGGGGGGTGTCGTTCATCTCCATCAAGCTGGCGCTGGCTGAGGTCTCGCCGGTGACCTTGATCGTTGTGCGGTTTGCGGCCGGGGCGCTGATCGTCGGCGTGGCGGCCGGGCGGCGGGGCGAATTCCGGCGGCTGCGCTGGCGCGATCTGCCCGTGCTGGCCGGCGCGGGCTTGGTGGGCATCACCCTGCAGCAACTGCTTCAAATCTCCGGCCAGGCGACGGCGGACGCCAGCGTGGCGGCGTTTCTGGCGGCCACGGCGCCGGCCTTCACTGTGGCGTTGGCGGCGTTGTTCCTGCGCGAGCGGCCGCGCCTCTGGCAAGTGGCGGGGGTTTTGATCGCGACGGCCGGCGCCGCGCTGGTGGCTACGAACGGCGATTGGGCCGGCCTGGCGCACGGGAACTTCGGCGCGCCCGGCAACCTGCTGGTGCTGGCCTCCTCAGTAGTCTGGGCGCTGTTGACTATCCTCAGCAAACGCGCCGCCGCCGGCCGGCCGGCCATGCTGGTGACCGCGGGCATGTTCTTCTTCGGGACGCTGTTCGCCGCGCCGCTGTTCATCTACCAGCAGGGTTGGCGCGATCTGACGGCGGTGAGCGCCGGCGGCTGGGGCGCCATCCTGTTTACCAGCCTGGTGTGCACGGCTGGCGCTTATCTGCTCAATACCCATGCCCTCAAAACCCTGCCCGCCGCGCGCGTGGCCCTGATCCAGAATATCGAGCCCCTGGTGGCGGTGGCCGCGGCCAGCCTGGTCCTGGGTGAAGCCATCACCCTGGCGATGGCGGCCGGCGGCGCCGCGATCCTGGGCGGCGTGGCCCTGGCCGAGCGGACCGCGCCCCCGCCCGCCGGCGCCGCGCTGGAGCCTTCCCCGCCGGCGCCGTAACAGCGCTCGACGACGATACAATTCAGCCCTACAAGAGTCCCCTGCTCAGGAGGTGACGGTGCTGCGCCGGCTGATTTATCCATTGCTCTTAACCGCCTTAGCGTTGGCGGCCTGCGCGCCGGCGGCCACGCCGGCCATCGCGCCGGCGGCCGAGTCCACCCCGGCGGCCAGCGCCGCGCCGGCCACTGCGTCGGCCGCCGCCTCAACGCCCGCCCCGCGCCCGGCAGTGCGGGATGAGTTCGTGGCCAGCGACCCCGCCGCCGTCAACCTGGCGCTGGGCCGGCCGCAGTTCGTGGAGTTCTTCGCTTTTTATTGACCCACCTGTCAGGCCATGAAGCCCATCGTGCATGGGCTCGAAGCGGAATACCAGGAGCGGATCCAGTTCACCTACCTCGACATGGATGATCCCGCCACGGACGCCATCAAGCGCGAACTGGGCTTCCAGTGGCGCCCGCATTTCTTTCTATTGGATGGCTCCGGCGAGATTATCCGGCAGTGGGTGGGGATGGTGGAGGAACGGGAGCTGCGCGCGGCGCTGGACGGCGCTTTGCAGTAAAAAAAAAAGGGGCTCCGGGAGGAGCCCCTTTTCTATTCTCCGAAAAAACTCAGCACCGCCTCGTCCAACCGGCGGATGAGCGGGTGGGCGCTTAACGCGCCGGCTTTCAGGCTGCCGGCCACTTCCCGGTAGTACCAGGCCACTTCCATCCGGCCGCGCTTGAAGCGCGTCCACAGGGTCTCGCCCAACAGCGCCTCGTCCGCGATCAGCGAGCGCAGGTTGTGGAGTTTGTCCGCCGCCGAGACCAGTTGGATATCGCGCGGGGCGGTCTTGAGATACGCAATGGTGTGCTGCTTGCGGTGCTCCCACGTATCCCGCTTATCGGGCTCCGAGCAGCCCTCGACAATCTCCGCCACCCGCGCCCCAAACTGCGCGCGCAGCAGTTCGAGCGGGGTTTCCGTATCCTCCACCGTATCATGCAAAAGCGCGGCCGCCAGCAGTTCCGGATCGGCTTCGCCGGC